>NZ_JBLWEN010000012.1:0-90285 GCF_048287415.1 Candidatus Electronema sp. JM | reverse complement strand
ACACAAAGATTTCCAGCACATATTCATGCTGTCACCTCGCATGGTTTTGAATTGAAGGTTTTTCTTTTTATCTTGGCTTACGGTATTGAAAAAACAATGTTATAGGTCACAACTTGGGTTATAATTAGGAGCAGGAGCGCGGCATGATCACCTTGCATCTTGACCAGCAGACCGAGCAGCTTCTGAGAAACACGGCGGAGCAGCTTGGACTGAGCAGATCGGAACTGATCCGGCAGAGTATCCTTGAGTATCTCAGCAGGCTCAGTCCGCCCAGCGCATGGGAGACCGGCCAGCATCTGTTCGGCAGATGCTCTAGTGGCTGCGGCGACCTGTCTGCCAGACGGAAGGAGCTGGTGAAGGAAAAAATCCGGGCCAAGTGGACATGCAACGAATCCTGATTGATTCAGGTCCGCTGATCGCCTTGTTCGATGCCTCAGACAAACACCATCAGGCATCGGTCAACTTTATCCGGGCAAACAAAAGTCGGCTTGTCACCACCTTGGCCTCTGTCACAGAAACCTTGCACATGCTCGATTTCAACCGGCAGGCCCAGCTTGATTTTTTGGAGTGGCTGCATAAAGGTGCTGTTGAAGTACAGAACATAGGCAACAGCGACTTTGGCCGCATCCGGGAGCTGACAGCCAAGTATCAAGACTTGCCGATGGATTTTGCCGACTCATGCCTTGTCTATCTTGCCGAAAAGCTCGGTCTTGATGCTGTTGCCACTGTAGACAGAGATTTCTCTGTCTACCGGATCAATGGCCGGAAAAAGTTCAAGATGGTTCTTTCATGAACAGCTCGTCTGAGACATCCGTAACGTCGTCAGGGAGATCCAGAATCAAGCCGGGAACGTCCATGACGAGACTCGGAACATCCAAAACCTCGTTTGGGACATCCCCGGACAGATCGCGGACGTGCCTACACCGCCTTGGAGGAATTGAAGTCAGCTTGCTATGATCAAAGAACTCGTCTCCGGCATCGGCGCGGCCTTCATTTTTCTGCTGTTTTTTGTGAACGGCGCGTTCTGGTGGCTGAGTCTGCTGCTGGGCATAGGCAGCTACGTCGGCATCCGCTTGCTCTTTCCGCCGGAGCACCGCAGGGTGCAGGCCGAGCTGCCGGAAGGCGTTTCGCAGGATGCGTTCAGGGAATACCTCGCTCAATGCAGGCTGGCCCTGTCCTTGGTGCGTGAGGACGCGGAAGCGATAAAAAATTTGCCGTTCAAAAGGACGGTGCTGCATCTTTGCGGGCTGGGCGACGAGCTGTTGGTCAATTTTATAAAAGAACCTCAAAATATGCGAGTTGCTCAAGCGTTGCCAGACCGCCTCCAACGGCTGCATGAGATTTTGACCGGCTATATTGACCTTGCCGACCAAAAAACTCAGTCACCGCAGACGGAGCGGGCCTTGGAGGCGACACAAAAAGCCGTCATCAAGGCGGTGGAAAAGTTTGAGCAGCTTCATCGCCGCCTGCTGGAAAACGACGCGATTGATCTCAGCACCAACGCGAAAACCTTCGACAACTTGCTTGACTTCGACTGAATTTGCAAGGAGGACTGTATGCAGAAATTTTTAGGATTGATTATCCTGCTGGCTGTGGCGGCTGTGGCGGCCTTCTTTATGTTCGGCAAGGAAAAGGTCGCCGAATTCAGCGGCGGCAAGCAAATTCCTGCTGAGAATTTGGTGACTGTGACCGGCCGGACCGGAAAAATTAATTTTATTCAATCCGACAAGGTGCAGCACTTCCTTGCCCGGCACGGACTGAAAGTGACCGTCAAAAAAATGGGCAGCGTGGAGATGGTGCAAGAAGTGGACAGCGATGATGACTTCCTCTGGCCAGCCAGCCAACTCAACGTGGAGCTGTTCAAAAATTCCAGCTCAGGTGCCAGACTCCAGCAGTCAGCAGAAATCTTCAATTCGCCTGTCGTGCTCTATTCATGGGACATAGTCACTGACGCGCTGATTAAGGCTGGGATAGTTCAGAACAAGGATGGGGTCTGCTACATCATTGACCTGCCGAAGCTGCTGGAGCATGTCATGGCCAAAACGCAGTGGAAGGACATTGGGTTGGCGCAGCTCTACGGCAGCATGATCATCCGCACCACGGACCCGGCCCGCAGCAATTCGGGCAATATGTTCGCCGCCTTGGCAGCCAACACCCTCAACGGCGGCGAAGTGGTGACGATGGAGAGCGTGGACAAGGTGCTGCCGAAGATCAAGGAATTTTATGCCCGGCTGGGCTATATGGAAAATTCCACCTCGGATTTGTTTAACAAATTCCTTCAGCAAGGCGTGGGAGCGTATCCGATGACTGTCGGCTATGAATATCAGCTGATTGAATATTCGCTCCAGCACAAAGAACATCTGCCCCTGCTCAAGTCCAAGGTGCGCATCCTCTATCCGGTGCCGACGGTCTGGGCCAGCCATCCGCTGCTTGCCCTGAACGACAAGGGCAAGAAATTGCTGGCCGCCCTGAAAGAGCCGGAACTTCAGAAATTGGCATGGGAGGAGCACGGCTTCCGCAGCGGCATGATGGGCGTGGAGAACGATCCGTCGGTGTTGGATGTGGTCGGCCTGCCCAAGAGCATAGATGCAGTCATGCCCATGCCGAGCGCGGCGGCAATGGACAAAATAACCAAGCAACTCAGCAGCTTTTAAACTGCATCCCGCTGACGCGGAGGATAGGACGATGACAGACAATTTGCCGGTTCTAAACCTGACAGACCAGAGAAGCAGCCTGCTTTGCAAGAAATTGGCGGAGAAGTCTCCGGCCAAGCTGCGGGCCGCGCAGGACATGGTGGCCAAGCTGGATTTCAGCCGCACGCAGGCCGTGCTGGCGTATGGCGTGAGCAGCCAGAAAGGGCTGGTGGATTTCACCGACTCGGTGTTGAGCAACATCCGTTCCGGCGAGGCCGGGCCTGCTGGTCAGCTCATGGCCGATTTGAAAGGAAAAATCCTTGATCTTGACGTGCGCGGTCTGCCGCAGAGCGCAGGCGGGGCCTTGAGCCGTTTTGTCGGTGCGCTGCCGGTCATCGGCGGCTGGCTGGCGGCGCAAGTGGACGCGGCCCGCGCCTTCATCCGCCGCTACGAGACCCTCAAGGTGCAGATCGACGACATCATCAGGAAGATGGAGGGGGAGAAGACCAATCAGATCACGCATCTCAACCGCTTGGATACGCTTTTTGAACGCAACAACGAGTACTTTGATCAGCTTGAGGTGATCATTGCCGCAGGCGAGCTGAAGATGATTGAGATGGAGGCGCAGTTCGAGCAGCAGCGGCAGAATCTGGCCGCCCAAAACGGCGTTGATGCCAAGGAGTTGCAGGATTTGAAAGACTTCGGCGACTGCATCCAGTCCTTGGATCGGCGGCTCTACAACCTCAAGCTGGCCCGCGCCTCAGCCACCACCTCCGGTCCGATCATCCGCGTGGCCCAGCAGGGTTCCAAGGCGATTGTCGAGATGATTCAAGATTCTATCCTGATGATGGTGCCGGAATGGAAGAAGCAGCTTGTCATCGCCATCTCGCTCTTTGACCAGAGGCGGGCGATGGCGATGGTCAATGAGACGCGCGAGATGACGAACAACCTGATGCTCTCCACTGCTGAAATGCTGGGCGAAACCCAGGCGGCGGTGAAGAAGGCGCAAGGAGAAGGCTTTGTCAAAGTCGAGACCTTGCAGCAGATGACCGACAAACTGATTCAGACCATCGATCAGGGCATCAAGATGGATGTTGAAAACCGGCAGAAGCGGGCCGAAGGCTTGCAGAAGCTCGCCGAGGCCGAAGAAAAGCTGAAGGCTGCGTTGAAGTCCGCCAGCGAGGCGGTTTTGACGGCGTGATGTGGCCGTGAAGTTTTGGGATATTATGCGGCCTGATTGAGACAAATCAATGCTGATGGTTTGTAAAAATCAATATACTATCTATTCAGGAAACACCTTCCCCGGATTGAGAATGCCGTTGGGATCGAAAAGCTGCTTCAGTCTGCGCATGAGGGCAAGCGTTGGCGGGTCAATCTCCAGCGGCAGGAATGCGGATTTGGTGATGCCGATGCCGTGCTCGCCGGAGAGCGTGCCGCCCAAGCTGAGGACAAAGCGGAAAAGCCGCTCCTTGGCCTCAAGGCCATTGCGATGTTCGTCGGGCTTGCTTTTGTCGAGCATGATGTTGACGTGAATGTTGCCGTCGCCCGCGTGGCCGAAGGTGAGGATGAGCAGCTTCAGCTCTGCGGCCAGCCGCTCGGTGAAGGCGACCAGATCGGGGATTTTTGAACGCGGCACCACCACATCTTCCGCGATTTTGTGTGGCCTGAGCGAGAGCACCGCTGGCGAGATCGAACGCCGGGCCAGCCACAGCTCCGCCGTCTCCTGCTCGTCCGTTGCCTGGCGGAGAACGCAATTGCCCTTGGCGTGAACAAAGGCGGCGAAGCGGGCCGCCTGCTGCGCCACCTCCTCCCTGCTGCCGTCGAATTCCACCAAAAGCAGTGCCGCGACATGTTCCGGCAGCGGCTGCTTCAGCCGGTCACGCACAGCGGCGATGGCGGTCTTGTCCATGTATTCCAAGGTGCAGGGCAACAGGCCAGCGGCGAGAATTTCCGCCACTAACTTGGTTGCTTCCGCCAGCGCGACGAAGTGCAGGAGAAAAGTGCGCTTCGCCTCCGGCAGCGGCAGCAGGCGCAGGATCAGCTTGGTGAAGACCGCCAGCGTGCCTTCCGAGCCGACCAGCAGCCGGGTCAGATCATAGCCGACCACGCCTTTTTCCGTGCGCACGCCGGTCTTGATGATCTCGCCGGTGGGCAGGACGGCCTCCAGACCGATGATGTAGTCGCGGGTCACGCCGTATTTGACCGCGCTGGGGCCGCCCGCGCATTCCGCCGCATTGCCGCCGATGGAGCAGAATTTCAGGCTGGCGGGATCAGGCGGATACATCAGGCCGCGCTTCTTCAGGGCCGCCTGCAGCTCGCCGGTGATCAGGCCCGGCTCAACCACGGCGATCATGTTGGCGGCATCAATCTCCAGAATTCGATTCATCCGGCTGAAGACGAGCACGAGACCGCCCGCTGTCGGCAAGGCACCGCCGGTCACGCCGCTGCCCGCGCCGCGCGGAATGACGGGAAAACGATGCTCGTTGGCCAAGCGCAGCACCGCCGCGATCTGTTCCGCCGTCTGCGGCAGGGCTGCCGCGTCCGGGAGAAAGCTCTGCCCGGTCGCGTCATAGCTGTAGCAGGCGCGGTCTTCCCAGCTTGTCAGCAGGCCGTCCGGGCCGAGAATGCGCCGAAGTTCTGTGATGAGCTTACTGTTCATTGCGTCCTGCTCATCCCGGCTGCGTACTGCCTGAATATATCAACTATCAGCCTCTCACCCGCATAATTACTTCAACCGTTTCTCCGCCAGCCAGATCAGCCCCAGCACGGGCAGGCCGAGCAGCGCAGTGGCCAAGAAGAAGCGTTCATAGCCCCAGGCTGTGACCATCGTACCGGAGTAGCCGCCGAGCAGCTTGGGCAGCAGAGTCATCAGCGAGCTGAAGAGCGCGTACTGCATGGCGGTGAAAGAGATGTTGGTCAGTCCGGCAAGGAAGGCGACGAAGGCGGCGGAGGCGATGCCCGCGCTGAGATTGTCTGCGGCGATGACGACGCAGAGCAGCGGCACGTTGGCCCCAGCGGCGGAGAGCAGGAGGAAAAGCAGATTGGTCAAACTGGAGAGGAGCGCGCCAAGAAAAAGAATGCGCAGCACCCCGTAGCGCACGGTCAGCGTGCCGCCGAGAAAGCCGCCGAGCAAAGTCATGATCAGGCCGAAGGTCTTGGTCACGCTGGCGATGACTTCTTTCGAAAAGCCGATATCCTGATAAAAAAGATTGGAGATCACGCCGAGCAGGATGTCAGAAATGCGGTACACGCCGATCAGGGCGAGGAGCAGGCAGGAGGTCTGGAGGCCGTAGCGGCGGAAGAAGTCCAGCACCGGGCTGATGTAGGTCTCGCTGATCATGCCGCTGTCGGCGAGATTGGCGCGGATGAGCAGGACAGCGGCGAGCAGGGCGTAGAACGCGGCAAGCAGCATACGGCCTGTCTCCGCCAGCGCGGACGAGAACGGAGCCAGCTCATTGCCAAGAGCGGTGCTGAAAAAGCCTTTGAACAGGCCGTTCAGCGTGGTCACCACCCCGCCGCTGAGGAAGAAAACCCCGGCGAAGACGGCAGCGGCGCAGATAAAAAGCAGCAGAAAGCGCAGATAATATTCTGCCGGATAATAGACATTTTTTTTATTGCCCGCCGGTTCCGGGATGAGCAGGGTTGTGGCCACTCCGGCGAGCATCACGGCGGCCATGATCAGATAGCTGGCCTGCCAGGCGGCGTAGTTGTAGGCGTTCATGTTCGTGCCGAACCACGCGGCGAGATACAGCGCGCCTGCCCCGGCGGCCAGCATTCCCAAGCGGTATCCGGCGATGTAGGCGGACGAGAGCAGGGCTTGCAGCTCCTGCTCGGCGCATTCAATCCGGTAGGCATCAATGACTATGTCCTGCGTGGCCGAGGAAAAACCGAGCAGCACAGCGGCAATGGCCATCATGGTCAGCGTGCGCCCACCCGCAGCGGGGTCGGTCATGGCCATCAGGCAGATGGAGCCGATCACTGCCAGCTGCGCCGCCAAGAGCCAGGCCCGCCGCCGCCCCAGCTTTTTGGTCAGGAAGGGCAGGGGGAGAGTGTCAACCAACGGCGCCCAGACGAATTTGAAGGAATAGGCCAAGGCCGCCCAGCTGAAATAGGTGACGGTGGAGCGGTCAACGCCCGCCTCGCGCAGCCAGAGCGAAAGGCTGGAAAAAATCAGCAGAATGGGCAGACCTGCTGACAAGCCGAAGAGGAGCATGGTCAGCACTCTGGGATGCAGCCAGGCCCGCATGGTCTCGCGCCAGCTTTTTTTCTTATCAGCAGTTCCGCTGCTCATAGTCTTGTTCCTTGCAGACAGCTATGTTATGCTGGGGGAAAACGGTCAGCCCCGTGCGCCTTCACAGCATCTTTTATAACACGCTGCCCAAAAAACTGCCATGAGTGAAACGCAGCCCACCTTGTCCGACAGCATCCGTTTTGGAGAACAGCTGATTGAGAGCGCAGCTCTGCCAGAACAGATTTTAAATCAGCTTTTCGCCGCGTTGCTGCTGACAGCGGCAGGCGTGTTCATCGGTGCGAATCTGCTGCTGCTTCATCTGCCGACTCTGTTCAGCTCGGCGTGGATTGCTTCGGCCTGCTTCGGCCTGCTGCTCCTGTTCTATATGCTCTCTCGGCAGACTGGCAGCCTGCTTTGGGGTGTCGTGCTGACCTGCGGAGCCGCCTGGCTCACGGTGTTCAGCCGACAACCTTGGCTGGTGCTCGTTGTGCGAGCCGCTTCCATTGGCTCTCTGCTGTATGCGCTGCGCTTTCTCCGAGTTGCCCGTCATGAGCTGCCGACACTTTTTTTAATGGCTGCCGCAGCCACAGCAGCCATCACCGGCATGGAGGCCTATACTTCTTTTGACATGCTGCCGCGTCTGCACAGTGGCGAACTGCATCAAGACACGTTGTTTCTTGCCAGCATCGCCGCGATGATTAAAAAATACGGTGTGGTCTCAACCGGCCTGCATGGTTTGGTGAACACGCCGTACCATGTTTTTTCTCATACGCTGATGGCCTGCATCAGCCTGCTTTCTGGTGCAAGCGTGCTTGAGACATATGGTGTGGCCAATCCGCTGCTGCTTGCCCCTCTGCTGATCTTCAGCGTCACTGCTTGCTGCGCCACCCTTGATCGTTCCCGCCATCTATCACTGCCTTTGTTGTGGGGGACAGTGGTCATGCTGCTGGCGGCGCTGCCGGTGCTGTTTGGCTGGTGGATGATTCTGCAACGACCATTTTTTATCTCGGAATCCTATGTTTTTTCGTTGAGTTTATTTTCTCTCAGCCTCATTTTGCTATACCAGCGGCAGCTCTTTTGGAGCGATATTTTACTGACAGTCATTCTGGCTGCGATGATCTCGAATGCTAAGGCTTCAACCGGCTTGTTTTTTGCAGGACTTTGGCTGTCGCGTCTTCTCTTTGTGCGCGGCAACAGCCTTTGGCGTGATGCAGCAGCAACGCTTGCCGCTGCTGCTGCCGCAGGCTGGGTCATGTTTGCTTCGGCGCAGGCTGTCGTTTCTGGGAAAGCAGTTGCTTTCAGTCTGTGTTCTTTCGTGCGACAATTCTCTCTCTTTGGCAGCCATCTTGATGCCGCCATTAACGCGCTGCACACGATTTCGATAAAGACAGCTTTGCTGGCAGCTGCAGCATTAATTAGTTTTTTCAGCTTCCATTTTCTCCTTTCTTGGACGGTGATAGGCATGACATCTCACCGCTTCGGCATGAAGGGTTTGCTGCGGACTCCTTTGGGCGTTTACTCGTCGGCAGCTCTTCTCGCCGGAGTGCTTGTTATTTGTATCTTGTGGTTCCCAGGAGGTTCGGCAGGCTATTTTTCCAATGTTGCCTTTTTCACCTCATTGCCGGGCGCAGCAGCGCTGCTGACCAAATGTATGCAGCGGCATATTCTTCCACAGAAAATGCTGTTCATCGCGCTGGCTGTCATCTGCTGCTTGGAATGGAATGGATTTTTGAAAACTGGCGGAGCATCGCATCGGCGATATACAGACGGCAGCCAGAACAGGCTGATCAGCCATCTGGTCGCGCTGCGTAACAGCTCACCAGCGCATATTGTCCTTCGAGCTGATGACGATGATTTGACGAATAATCCAGTGCAACGCTGCACAGCCCGCCCTTTTATTTTTCCAGCCGTATCAGAGCGGGCATGGACTGGCGTGCTGGAAAAAGGCTGCGCCTATGTCTATTACGGCTACGCTTCGTATGGCATCACGGATGAGCAGGCGACACTCAAAATTCCACCTGTGCTGCTGCCCGGCATGATTCTTCAAGACGAGAACATCAATAAAATTCCAGAATGAAATTACCCAGCATGACGAAAGAAACGCTTCCAGATATTCAGAATATGGGTGATTCACGAGGCATATCTATCAATAAAGTTGGCATCAAGAATTTTCGGCTGCCAGTTTATGTACAAGATCAGTCAAGTAAGGGCCAGCATACGGTTGCAAAATGCAGCATGTATGTCAACCTGCCGAGTGATTTCAAGGGGACGCACATGTCACGATTTGCAGAAATTCTCAATTCTGAGGAATTTGAGATCACCTTGCAGTCACTGAAGGGCACGCTGCGGAAAATGACGGAGCTGCTTCATGCCAGAGATGCTTATCTTGAATTTTCTTTTCGGTATTTTATTAAAAAAAATGCGCCAGTTTCCGGCATAGCCAGCATGATGGATTACAAGGTGACCTTGATTGGCGAGCTGGTTGATGGAAGATATGTTATTTTTGTTAAAACAGTTGTGCCAATCACCAGCCTGTGTCCCTGCTCAAAGGAAATATCGCAATATGGTGCGCACAATCAGCGTTCGTATGTCACGGTGACAGTGGAGCTGAAACGATTTGTTTGGATTGAGGAAATTATAAAAATTATTGAACAGGCTGGTTCGTGCGAGGTGTATGGCGTGCTCAAGCGGCCTGATGAGAAGTATGTGACCGAAAAGGCGTATGAAAATCCGAAGTTTGTTGAAGATATCGTTCGGGATGTCGCTGTCAAGCTCAATCAAGATGACCGCATTGCAGCTTATGAGATAGAGTCAGAAAATGTTGAGTCTATTCATAATCATTCTGCGATAGCAGTTATCACTCGTGATAAAAGAAAAATATAGGCAGTGATTGCGGATTTGCGGATAAAAACTCTGCATGAATTCGCAGGAGGGTGCAAATGGGCGATGAATTCCACAGCAAGGACGGCGAGCAGAACATCGCTCAAGGCGAGAACGCCATCGGCAAGCAGGAGAACGCCACGCAGCCGGTGAGCGGGGATGGCAACATCTTCTCCGGCACGGGCAATGTGACGGTGAACCAAGGCGTGCGGGTGAAGACGCGCACAGTACTGCTTGGTGCGGGACTGGCAGCCGTGCTGATGGGCGCAGGTCTTGCCGGGTGGCACTTCCTTGCGCCGAAGCCGCCGCCGGTGCAGCAGAACATCATCTCGGTCACAGGCAACAATCACGGTGAGCAGAATATTGCTGCGGGCACAGGAGCAATCGGCAAGCAGATCAACAACTACTCCGGCGGCTACAGCATCTCCTTAGACCTCTTTGAGAAGTATGTCAAAGAGCTGAATGTGACGGACACTGCCTTGGTCAGCTTCTTCAAGATCATGGAGAAGGCGCAGGTGCCGCGTGCGGACTTGGACAGCAAGCTGCGGGAGATTGCCGCTCAGTACAAGGAACTGCTGGTGCGGCTGGACAGCGTGAAGTCCGAAGACCCGCAGGTGGTGAAGCTGAAGAAGGAGGCTAAACAGGCTATCGAGGCAGGCGATTATGCCAAGGCAGAGGAGCTGCTGAACCAAGCAGAGGCACTTGACCTGAAGGCCATTGAGCAGATGGAGAAGACGGCCAAGCAGCGGCGCATCTCCGCTGCGGAGACCAATGCTGATCAAGCCAGTCTCCAGCGTATCCAGTTGCATTACGCCAAGGCTGCTGAGTATTGGCAGAAGGCAGCCGCCCTGCTGCCGGAGGAGAGCAAGAAGGAACGCTCGCTCTATCTGAGCAACGCAGGCTATGACCTGCACCGCATTGCCAAGTACAAGGAGGCACTGCCGCTGTTTGAGCAGAGCTTGGCTATAGACCAAGAGCTGGGAGAAAGGAAAGGCGAAGGCACGACGCTGAACAACATCAGCCAGATTTACAAGGCGCGGGGTGACTACCCCACTGCCCTGAAGTATCTGGAGCAGAGCCTGCGCATCAGGCAGGAGATTGGCGACAAGGCAGGCGAAGGCACGACGCTGAACAACATCAGCCAGATTTACGATGCGCGGGGCGACTACGCCACCGCCCTGAAGTATCTGGAGCAGAGCCTGCGCATCCACCGGGAGATTGGCGACAAGGCAGGCGAAGGCACGACGCTGAGTAACATCGGTGCAATCCATTATAGCAAAGGTGACTACGACCAAGCCCTTTCCTTATTTGAGCAGAGCGTGGCTATATTCCGTGAGGCGGGCAGCAAGGCGCAGGAAGGTGCGCTGCTGAACAACATCAGCCAGATTTACGATGCGCGGGGCGACTACGCTGCCGCCCTGAAGTATCTGGAGCAGAGCCTGCGCATCAGCCGTGAGATCGGCGATAAGGCACACGAAGGTGGAACGCTGAACAACATCAGCCAGATTTACGATGCGCGGGGCGACTACGCTGCCGCCCTGAAGCATCTGGAGCAGAGCCTGAGCATCAGACAGGAGATTGGCGACAAGGCAGGCGAAGGCACGACGCTGAACAACATCGCCGGAATATACCGAGCACGAGGCGACTACGCCACCGCCCTGAAGTATCTGGAGCAGAGCCTGCGCATCCGCCAAGAGATTGGCGACAAGGCAGGCGAAGCAGTGACGAGCTGGAATATCGGTATGCTCTACAAGAAGCAGGGCAACTTAGCCAAGGCAGAGCCATACTTTAGCCGCGCTGTGCAGCTTGAAGAGGAAATAGGCCACCCTGATTTAGAGAAAGACCGCAAAGCATTGGCAGCAGTTCGCGCCAAGCTGCGGGGAAACGCGGCGCGGCAATAATGGAATACAACACATGAGCGAAATACTCCCTGATCATCCCCAAAGCCGCCTGCATCGGCTCTTTGACCGCAACTTCCTCGACTACAGTGCCTACGTCATCCGCGAGCAGGCCATCCCGGACATAGACGACGGCCTCAAGCCATTGACAACGCTTGTCCGGGCAGGTATTACTGCACTGATGCAGCTATAGAGCAAAGAACAGGAGATCAGTTATGGACACAGCAACCATCTCACGGAAATACCAAGTGGTCATTCCGCAGCGGATCAGAAAGGCCCTGCGGCTGGCTCCCGGTCAGAAGATGCAGGTGATTCAGCACGGGAACAGGATAGAGCTGATTCCTGAGCAGGATATCCGGGAGCTGCGCGGCTTCCTGAAAGGCATCAGCACGGCATTCGAGCGGGAGGAGGACAGACTGTGAACCTGCTCGACTCCTCAGGCTGGCTGGAATACTTCGCTGACGGGCAGAACGCCGAGCATTTCGCGGAGCCGCTGGAGCATCTTGACGAGCTTGTTGTGCCGACTATCTGCCTGTACGAAGTCTTCAAAGTCGCGCTCAGAGAAGCAGGAGAGGCCAAAGCACTTCAAGCCGCAGCAATGATGCGGCGAGGAAAGGTGGTTGCGATCAGTGAAGATATAGCCATCAGGGCGGCGAAGATCAGCCATGAGCAGAAACTCCCCCTTGCTGACAGCATCATTCTGGCAACTGCGCAGGTTTATGAAGCTGTCATCTGGACACAAGATGCCCATTTCGAGGGCAAGCCGCAGGTGAAGTATTTCGCTAAATAAAGCGGCAGTCGTCCTCTACGCCCCACCCCAGCTCCCTAACCACCCACCGCCTCCGGGCTGAATGGACTGTTTCAGCATCGGAGAGGCAAAAAAACGCATGACTGACATCATTGTCCCTGAGCATCCCCAAAGCCGCCTGCACCGGCTCTTTGACCGCAACTTCCTCGACTACAGCGCCTACGTCATCCGCGAGCGGGCCATCCCGGACATAGACGACGGCCTGAAGCCGGTGCAGCGGCGCATCTTGCAGACCCTGCGCAACATGGACGACGGGCGGTATCACAAGGTGGCCAACGTGGTCGGTGAGACCATGAAGCTGCATCCGCACGGCGACCAGTCCATCTTCGCCGCGCTGGTCAATTTAGCCAACAAGGAGCTGCTGATAGACCGGCAGGGCAACTTCGGCAACGTCTTCACCGGCGACCAGGCCAGCGCGGCCCGCTATATCGAATGCCGCCTCACGCCGCTGGCCCGCGAGACGCTGTTCAATCCCGACCTGACCGCGTTCGTTGATTCCTATGATGGCAGGATGCAGGAGCCGGTGACGCTGCCTGCCAAGCTGCCGCTGCTGCTGCTGCTCGGTGCGGAGGGCATTGCTGTCGGCATGGCCACCAAGATCATGCCGCACAACTTCGGCGAGCTGCTGCAAGCGCAGATTGACTGTCTCGAAGGCAAGGACTTCACGCTCCTGCCGGATTTCCCCGGCGGCGGCATAGTGGATGCCTCGGACTACCAGAGCGGCAATGGCCGTCTGCGCTGCCGCGCCCGCATGGTGCTGAGTGACAAGACCATCACGATCACCGAGCTGCCCGCCACTCTCACCACTGAAAGCCTGATTGAGTCGGTGGAGCGGGCGGCCAAGGCGGGCAAGATCAAGATCGCTTCCATCAGCGACTACACCGCCGAGAAGGTGGAGATTGAAATCAAGCTGCCGCGCGGTGTGTATGCGGAAGAGGTGGTGGCCGCGCTCTATGCCTTCACCGACTGCGAACTGAGCGTCTCGCCCAGCTTGGTGCTGATCAAGGACAACATGCCCTGCATCATGGGCGTGGAGGAGGTGCTGCGCCACAACACCGACAAGCTGCGCCGCGACTTGGAGCAGGAGCTGCGCATCGAGCAGAGCCGCCTGCTTGACCGCCTGCACGCCGCGACCTTGGAGCAGATATTCATCGAGGAGCGGCTGTACAAGCAGATCGAGGAGGAAAGCAGCGCCAAGGCGGTGAGCGATGCCGTGCGCCATGCCCTGGAGCCGTTTGCGGCGCGGCTGATCCGCAAGCCCAGCAAAGAGGACATCGAACGCTTGCTCGACATCCGCATCAAGCGCATCTCGCGCTATGACATCAGCAAGCAGGAGAAGGAAATCCGCAGCATAGAACAGGCCATTGCTGCGATAGACAAGCACTTGCACGATGTGACCCTCTTCACCAAGAACTACCTGCGCGGCTTGTTAGACAAATACGGGGCGCAATACCCACGCCGCAGCGAGCTGAAGGCCTTTGATCAAGTGGACGCACGGGAGGCGGC
Organism: Candidatus Electronema sp. JM; assembly: GCF_048287415.1. Lineage (NCBI taxonomy): Bacteria > Pseudomonadati > Thermodesulfobacteriota > Desulfobulbia > Desulfobulbales > Desulfobulbaceae > Candidatus Electronema > Candidatus Electronema sp. JM. Next base: position 76,329 of record NZ_JBLWEN010000012.1, on the reverse strand, counting down.
TATCTCCAACCTGCTGGTGGTCTATGATCGGGCCAGCGGCTTCCTTGGCCATAAGGTGAGCAGCACCCAAGCGGAAATCGAAGTGCCCTGCTCGGATTTAGACCGCATCATGCTCATCTTCCGCGACGGCCTCTACAAGGTGATCCCGGTGCCGGACAAGCTCTTCATCGGCAGCGAGCTGCTCTGGGCAGGCGCGGTGCGGAAGCAGCTCGTCTTCAACCTGATCTACCGGGCCGGGGCTGTCAACCTCAGCTACATCAAACGCTTCCGAATGCCGAGCTTCATCCTCAACAAGGAATACCGTCTCTTCGAGGAGCATAAACGCTCGGTCATTCAGATGTTCGCCATAGGCGAGAGCGGCATTCGGGCGAGGGTGAGCCTAGCTCCTTCCGCACGGGCGCGCAGCAACACGCTGGAGCTGGACTTTGACGAGTGCCTGATCAAAGGCGAGGCGGCGCAGGGCAAGCGGGTCAGCGAGCGGGCTGTGCGCAAGGTGGCGGATATTACTGGGCAGCCGAAGCAGGAGCTGCCTGCCGCGCCGGTGCTGCCGGGGATTGCGCCATGAAAAACCGCATCATTGTGGTCGGTGCCGGTGCTGCCGGGCTGATGGCTGCTGGGCAGGCTGCGGCGAACGGCGCAGAGGTGGTGCTGCTGGAGAAAATGGCCCAGCCGGGCCGCAAGATACATATTTCTGGCAAGGGCCGCTGCAACCTGACCAACGTCGCTCCTCTGCTTGAGTTCCTTGCTCATTTTGGCAAGAACGGCAAATTCCTCCGCCAGTGCTTTCAGCAGTTCTTCAGCCCGGAACTGCTTCGTTTTTTTGAGGAGCACGGTTTGGAGACCGTCACGGAACGCGGCGGCAGAGTTTTTCCTGCCCAAGGCAGGGCAGGGGATGTGGTCGCGGTTTTCAAAGATTGGCTGGCTGGGCTGCCGGTTTCGCTGCGGCCTGCATCAGCGGTTGAGGGCCTGCTGCTTGAGCAAGGACAGATAGGCGGGGTGCTTTGCAACGGCCAGCCCGTGCAGGGCCGGGCGGTGATTCTTGCCGCAGGCGGTTCGTCGTATCCGGCCACTGGCTCCAGCGGCGACGGCTGCCGTCTGGCGGAAAGCGCAGGCCACAGCATTGTGCCGCTTCGTCCTGCATTAGTGCCGGTGGAGACTGGCGGTGGACTGGCGGCGCGGCTGGCCGGGCTGCATCTGCGCAATGTCGGCGTGCGGCTGCTGCTCAACGGCAAAAAGCGGGCGGATGCCTTTGGCGAACTGCTTTTCATGAAATACGGACTGTCCGGGCCGGTGATTCTCACCTTGAGCAGCCTGATGGTGGACGCGCTGCGGGCCGGTGACACGGTCAGCGTGGTGCTTGATCTCAAACCGGCCTTGGATGAACAGAAATTAGAGGCCCGCCTGCTTCGTGATTTTGCCGAGCGGCGCAAGGAGAGTATGGATTTGGTGCTGCGCGGCCTGCTGCCGGAGCAGATGGTGCCGGTTTGCTTGGAAGAAATTGGCCTAACGGCGGAACGGCTGGCTGGAGAAATCACAGCGGCGGAGCGCAAACGGCTGCGCGGCTGGCTGAAGGCCGTCACTCTGCCGGTCACAGGCTATCGCGGCTTCAAAGAGGCGATCATCACCGCAGGCGGGGTCAGTCTGGCTGAGGTTGATTCGCGCACCATGCAGTCGAAGCTGTGCAAGGGCCTGTATTTGGCGGGCGAGCTGCTTGATTTGCAGGCTGACACTGGCGGCTACAACCTGCAAGCCGCCTTTTCCACTGGCTGGTTAGCTGGGCGCAGCGCGGCAGAGCAGCTTCGGCATTCAGGAGGCAGTTGCTGACAACCAAATGCTTGTGACACTCCTTTGGCTCTGCTGGTGCGCCCTGCACAGCCTGCTGATTTCCAGCCCGGTCAATGCTTGGGCGCAGCGGAGCAGTTTGCGGCGCGGCACGTTCCGGCTGGCCTATTCGCTCTTTGCGGCCTGCACCCTGCTGCCGCTGCTCTGGCTGCAATGGAGCCTGCCGCAGCAGGTGATTTTTTCGTGGTCAGGCTGGCTGCGCCTGCCGCAGGCCCTGCTCCTGCTCTACGCGCTGCTCCTGCTGGTCGGCGGAATACAAGTTTATGATCTCAGTTATCTAATCGGCATCCGTCAATGGCGGAGCTGGCGGCAAGGAACCGAGCTGCCGCCGCTGCCGTTCACCTGCGGCGGGGTGCTGGCCTATGTCCGCCACCCGTGGTACAGCGCGGGCCTGCCCATCCTCTGGACCATCGGCCCGATCACCGATGCCAATCTTCCGGCCCGGCTCATCCTCACTCTGTATCTGCTGGTCGGCACGCTGTTGGAGGAACGTAAGCTCCGGCGCGAGCTGGGCGCGCCGTACCGCAGCTACTGCCGCCGTGTGCCGATGCTGTTTCCGTGGAAAAGCCTGAACAACCAGTGAACGCTCATGTCCCGCTTGCCGTATTTTTTCTCTTCCTCGTTGGGCAGAAAATACATCATGGCCCTGACCGGCCTGCTGCTTGGCGGCTTCCTTGTGGCGCACGCCGCAGGTAACAGTCTGATTTTCCACAGCCGGACTGCCTTCACCGCCTATGCTGACCACCTGCACTCGCTGGGATTGCTCCTGCCAGCCGCCGGACTGCTCCTGCTGGCGGTGTTTCTGCTGCATATTGTCACCGGCTTCAGCCTGGCTTTGCACAACTGGCGGGCCAAAGGCAGCCTGCGCCGCTCTGCCGCCGGATGGCGCGGCTGGCCCGCCCGGATGATGCCGTACAGCGGCGCGGCGGTGCTGGCTTTTATGCTGCTGCATCTTGCCACTGTCCGGTTTGCTGACCAGACCGTGCCTGTGGCGGAGCGGATCAGTCAGACGCTGACGGACCCGCTGCTGGCCGGATTGTATGCTGCCGGAATCGCGGCTCTCGGCCTGCACATCAGCCACGGCTTCTGGTCCTTGACGCAGAGCCTCGGCCTCAATCATCCCCGCTGGAACTGGCTGCTCAGAGCTGTCGGCTGTTTCTGCGGCAGCTTGAGCATCAGCGTGTTTGCCGGGATCATCCTGCTGCATTTTGCATAAGCAGGGGCGAAAAATTTTTCGCCCCTACATCAGGCCGCATACGCTGTTTTGCGGTACTCAGTCCCGCACCAATATTCACCGAAATACTCCTCCAGCAGCCAGCGCACACCGAGCAGCAGCAGGGATTTGTCGTCGCCAGAAGCAATGGCGCGGGACTCCATCGGCGCAAGCGGCTGCTTCAGCTTGATCCGGCCCGCAAGCAGCTCGCGGCGGAACATGTCCACGTTGTACAAGGCGAGGATGAACTGCTGCATCTGGGCGCGAGTTGGACGGAAGCCTGCCCGGACTTTGGGATGCTGAAGAAGCTGAAGGAGCTGGTCGTTGAAACGGTAGTATTCGGTCAGACCTTGGGACTGAAAATAAGCAGGCACGGACAGAGCGGCCCCAAAGGTGAAGCCCTTGCAGTGCGGCTCCCGAACCAGCACAAACTGCTCGCTCACGGTGCCATCCACCCGGCGCGAGGCCCCGCGTCCCGCAGGATAGGCGCGGCAGGCGGTGGGCCGGTCGTCATAAACGCGGCAGCCCTGCTCGCTGACAAAGACGCAGCTCGCTTTGCCGTCGTCCACCATAGTCAGAAAGCAGTGCGGAAAACGCATTCCCTCTTCCCATTCCACAATCACGTAACGGTCGAGAAAGGCGGCGGAATCCAGCTTGAGCCGTTTTTTCAGCCGCAGCACGTCATAAGGAGTGAGGACAAGATCAATCTGGCGGCAGCATTCGTTGAAGCAGGGCACTTCCGTGTGGCAGGAAAAGGTGAATTTCTCGCTGGCGGTCATCGGACGGCAGGGATCGGTCAGTGTGGCACTCATAGGTTTGCAAAAAGATAACGTTAAAAAAGGGGTGCTTGATGCAGGGGCGAAAAATTCTTCGCCCCTGCATCTTAATAGAATTTTCACCAAACCGGATGCAGCTTCAGCTCGGTACGTGCGCCGCAGGAAGCACTTTCTTCCAAGCGCACCCGCTCTGCCGGAATGCCCAGCTTGCTGACGACATGATCACGCACCACCTCAGCGCGGGCGCGGGCCAAATCGGTCAGGGCACTGTCTGGCAGCTCGTCCTGCGGCTGCGGCAGAGGCTGCAAATCAGGCCGGGCCTTGATTTCCGGCAGCAGGTCTTTGACGATCGGCAGACCAGCCTTGTTTAGGGTCATCTGGCGCAGCACCTCTTGGGCAAGGAGGCGATCCAGCTCCTGCTTCCGGCGGGCATTCTCCGCCTCAATCTTCTCATCGCCGCTTTTTTTGGCTTGAGCGAGCAGAGCCTTCCGGTCGGTTTCTTGATCATAGCAGCCTGTCACCGACCAGCCAAGATGCGGACGGCTGCTGAAGAGGGTGCGGAAACTGTCCATGCCTTCCATGAAATCCGGCAGCTTTTCTCCAGGGAGAAAGTCAATCCGCTCCGCCTTGGGCAGATTGGGCACCAGCTTTTCCAGCACCGTCCACGGCGGGGTGTCGCGCAATTTTTGCAGCATCTCCGCTGCGGCTGCGACAATGGCCTCGTCTGCGGCAGACAGGGGCAGAGCTTGCAGCGGCAGGGAAAAAGCACCGTCCTTGTCGGTCAGCACAGCCAAGGCAAGGGCGTAGTCTGACTTCGGCTGAGGTGTGAAGCCGGAAAAATCCAGCCGGTCATCTTTCGTCGAGACGGTGCGGCTGAGACGACCCCGGCTGCTGTCGAGGGCCAGCCGCTTGGCCAGCTCTTTGGCCGCGTTGTCTAAGGGCAGCCGCTCCACTGTCAGTTTGTCCAAGGCCGCGCCGCTCTTCTCCGCTGTGCCGCTGGCTGTGAACGGACTGCCGCTCATGGTGCCGTTGAAGGAAAATGTCGCTGCGGTTCCAGCTTTAACCGGTTTGATTTCTCCCTGCACCCCGCTGAAACTACTGCCGCCGCGCTGGAGGCTGCCGTTGCTGATCAGGCATTGATCCAAGGCGATGTTGGGCGGCGCAGCGAGGAGCGCGAACATGGCCGCAGGCAAACTGCCTTCAGCTCCGGTCAGCCGCAACTGTGGTTCGTGCATACGGAGCTGCTCGGCAGCGGCAGCAAAAGGGGAAAAGACGAACGCAGCCTTGTCCGCTGCGGCCTGCTGCCAGCTCAGGCTGTCGCCCCGGCTGCTGGCGGCGGCAACATTGTCGAGGCTCAGGCTGCCGCTGTAACGACCCTCTGGCAGGCGGAATTCCCCTTTGCCGCTCAGGCTGCCCTGTTTGATGGTCAGCTCATCGCGGAAAAGGCTGGCCGCTGCCTTGCCGAAAAGGCGGAGGTCAAGCCGTTCTGCTGTCAGGGCTGCGGTGCCGCCGCCATCCTTGCGAAGCTGGCCGTCGGCCTTGAGGCTGCCTTGCCCGACTGCTGCCGCAAAATGGAAGTTGTTCTGCGGCACTTGCGGCCCGTTTAGATCAGTGACACGCAGCTGCAAACCGGAAAGCGGCAGCAGGACGGAGCCAACTGGCAGCAAGGCCGATGAATTGCTGATGTCAACGCTGCTGGCTGACAAGCGGCTGCTGCCTGCCGCTGCTTTGAAGAAAAAGCCGGGCGCGTCCGCCGCAAAATCTCCCTGCTCAACTGTCAGCCTGCCGCAGCTCATGTTGCGGGCCAGGCCATTCAGGAAGCAGTCCGCGCCGCTGGCCGTCTTGCCGGAGAGCAGGGCCTCATCGCCGCGCTGAAGGCTGAAGTCGCGCACCGCCACAGTTCCGCCGGAAAGATGCAGTTTGGCTCCGCTGGCATCTGCGCTGAGACGGCCTGCGCCGCTGATCTCCGCGCTGCCCTTGCTGAAGTGCAGCTCATCGCCGAGATACGGATTGAGCAAGGCGGCCTCGGCATTGCGCAGGGTCAAGCTGCCAGCAAGGCTCAGGCCTGGCTCTTCTTTGGCCGCTGTGCCGTTGAGTTCGAGTTTGCCAAAAGCTCCTGCCGCAGCGGTCAAGCTGACTTGACCGGGCAGGCCGCTCAAGCTCATGTTCAGGCTGGACAGCGGCAGAATTGTCCCGCCCAGCAGCAGCCGAGCCGAGGCATTTTTCAGCTCGACAGCATTGGCGGCAACACGCAATTTTCCGGCAGGAGCCAAGAAAAAGCCGGTGTCAGCAAAGTCTGTGCCATCCAATGTGACCTTGGCGCAATTCATCCGCTGGCTGCTGTCGTCCAAGGCGCAGTCTGCGCCGCTAGCCGTCTTGCCGGAGAGCAAGGCCATGCCGCCGCGCTGGAGGTTGAAATCACGCACCGCCACAGTCCCGCCGCTGAGGTTCAGGGTCGGCCCGCTCAATTTGCAGGTGCCGCTGAGATCAGCATTCCCTTTGCTGAAGGCAAGTCCTTCGCCCAAATAGGCTTGCAGCAGGTCCGCGTCAACATTGCTCAGGTGCAGCGTGCCAGCAAGAGCCAAGCCTGCTTCTTCCCGCGCTGCCGTTCCACTCAACTCCACCGTGCCTGCGCCCGCCGCCGCTTTCAGGCTGATTTCGCCGGGCAGGCCGCTCAAGCTCATATTCAGATTGGCCAGCGGCAGCGCAGCACCGCCCAAGGGGAGCTTGGCGGCGGAATTTTTCAGCTCCACCGCCTTGGCCGCAATCCGCAGCGTCCCAGCAGGAGCCAAGAAAAAGCCGGAATCCGCAAAATCCGCGCCATCCAGCGTGATGCTGCCGCAGCTCATCCGTCGGCTGCCGCTGTCTAAGGCGCAGTCTGCGCCGGTGGCTATTTTACCCGCAAGCAGCGGGCGGCCTTCGCGCTGAAGAATGAAATCACGCAAGGCAATTGCGCCCCCGGACAGGCTCAAATTCTGCCCGTTCAGGGTGAAGTTGCCGCTCAGATCAGCACTGCCTTGGGTGATGCTGAGGCCCTCGCCGAGACAGGGCTGGAGGAATTCTGCTCCGCTGCTTCGCAGATTCAGTTTGCCGGAGAGCAATGGGCTGCCATCTTTGCCCGGAGCCGCTGTGCCGCTGAGGGACACTTTGCCTTTTTTGCCGACTGTTCCTTCCAAGCTGATCTGGCCGGGCTGCTGCTCTTTTGCCGCAGTCAGGCTCAGATTAAGGCCAGAGAGCGGCAGCATGGCCGGGCCGAAGGGTAGCTTGGCGGCAGAATTTTTCAGCTCCAGGCTGCCGCAGGCAAAGCGCAGTTTACTTTTCTTGCCGCTGGGCAGGAGCAGGCTGCTGTCAGCAAAATCTGCGCCGTCCAGCACTGCCGTGCCGCAGCTTATGCTTTTGGCTGCGCCGTCAAGAAGGCAGTCCGCGCCATGCAGCGACTTGGCCACCAGCAGCACATTTTTTTTCTGCTGCACCGCAAAATCCTGCACAACAACTGTGCCGCTATTGACCGTGACGAGCGGCCCGCCCTCCGCCTGCTGCTCCAGCCGCAGCTCGCCGCTGATGTCCGCGCTGCCTTTGCTGAAAGACAGGCTGTCCTCCGCGCTCAGATACGAACGGAGCATATCCGCCCGCATGTTCTGGAGCTTGAGGCTGCCGCTGAGATTGCCTGCTGGGGCCAGCGCGCCGTTGAAGGCTATTGAGCTGCTGCCGTTGAGGGCAGACAACGACAGAACAGAGGCCGCCGTCTCCTTGCTCAGTTCCGCCGCCTTGCTGTTCTGAAAGCCGGTCAGCTCGACCTGCACTGCTGTCCATTCTTTTTTGCCGCTTTTGGCCCGGCCATTGTTCAGGGACAGCTTGCGCACCGCCAAGCCAATCTGTTCTGGATTGAGCAGGGCAGCGGCTTTGACGGCCAGCTCTGTCCCATCAAGCAAGGCTTCTTGGCTGGGCGGCAAATCTAACTGCGACTGATCCAGCAACAGTTCCTCAACCGTCCAGAGCTTCTGCGCTGGATTAAAACGGACGATGACATGCGCGGTGGGCGCGGCTAATTTGAACGCCTGCTCAGGCCGCTCCTCATGATCAGCAGACTGAGCTACTAAACCGGAAAAGGTGACAGACCCGGTCACAGCCAGCCCTTTGCCCGCATCTTGCAGAATGATTTCCAGCACCGCGTCGGTCCGCTCCGCGCTCAAGGCCACGGTTTCAGCTAAACCCGGCACCAAGCCGAGATACTGCTGCGGATCAAGCTCATCCAGCTTGAGGGTGAGGCGGGTATCTTGACCGCTCGCTTGCTTGCCGCCGGTGAGTTGCAGCGGGCTGGAGTTGACCACCGCGCTCAGGGACGGCTCAAGCCCCTGTCCGGCAGGCGGCAGAACCAATTCAATATGCTCCAGCAGATGTTTTTTACCGCTGGGCTGATCAAAAAAATGCGCGGTGCTCCGGTGGAGCTGGAAGCCTGCAACCTTCAGCCAGTCTGGAAAATAGCTGAGTCCGCCGGAGAGCTTGGCCCCTGGCGGCAGCAGATTGAGGCTGCCGTCTGTGCGGCGGAGCAAATTGGCCCGCAGCCGGTCAACTTGAAGATCATCCAAAACTGCCTGCCCTTGCAGCAGCGCCAGCGGACGCAGCCGAGCGGCGGCAGACTCAATCCGAGCCAGCTCCGCTTCTTCCGGGTGGTCAGCAGCAGGGCCGATCGTGATCTCGTTCAAGCGCAGGTCAAAGCTGAAGGGCGACATGCTGGCTTGGCCAACAGTCACCGGCCTGCCTAACTGACGGCCCAGCCGCTCGGCCAGCGGCCCTTTGATGTAGCGCGGCAGGATGTACAATGCTCCTGCCAGCCATGCAAGCAAAAGTGCCGCCAGCAGCAGCGGCGGAATAAGCAGGAAAAGGCCGCGTCTGCCGCCAGCGCGAGGAGCTTTTTTCCGCTGCTCGGTTTTTTCCGGCGGCGGAGCAGCAGGCTTTGGCGGTTTGGCGGGCTTAGGCTCTGGCTGTGCGCTGCTGCGGGGACGCGGGCCGCTGTTTGGGCTGATCTGTATTTCACCAAAATCAGGCCGCTTCGGGGCAAGATGCTTTTTTTCGTCGGTCATAGTCTGCTGCGCTGAGTGCATGTCGGTCGGTGCAAGGAATTGTACCGCCTTGCCCAAAGAAATCAAGCGGCAGGAAGGCCCCGCTTCATGCGCTGACTCGCTCTGCAGCCCAAACCGCCAGCTTCTCCCGGAAGATTTTGGCATTATGCCGGATATCTACCGGAAAGGACGGATGAATCAGGAAGGTCTCAATCGCAGCAGTAAGCGGATGGGCAAGAGCCAGCTCGCGCAGTTCAGCAAAGAGCCGCCGCTCGTCCGGGGCCGCCTCGCGCAGCTCTACGATGAGTACCGGCTTCTGCTCGCCGACTTTGCCCACACCGACAAGGGCCGAGCGCAGCACCAGCGGGTGCTCGTTGAAGATCGCCTCGCAGCAAATGGTGTGCATCGGCCCGGCGGGCGTGAGCACACGGTGGGCCTTGCGGCCGCAGAACCAGAGTCTGCCCTGCCCGTCCATGTAGCCGACATCACCCATGCGGTGCCAGAAGCCGCCGCCGTCGCTGATCTTGGCTAACCGCGTCTCAGGCTCGTTGCCGTCATAGGCCCGCGTCACCACCGGCCCTTTGACCACGATTTCACCGATATGGCCCGCAGACAGCTCCTTTGCCGCGCTCCAGTCCGGCAGCGGCCCGTCTGTCACCTTGATGACCCGCACGCTCATGCCCGGCAGCGGCCTGCCCACGCAGGCACCTTTGCCGATGCGCGTCTGCGTCCATGTCTCGCGCAGAATCTCCTCGCCGGTGATGGAGACCGAAGGCAGGCTCTCGGTCGCGCCATACGGCGTATGGACAACGCCTCCTGCGGGCATGATGCTCTGCACGCGACTGATCAGCTCGCCGGAGACGGGCGCGCCTGCCATCAGCACTTTCCTGACCGGGAGAGTGATCTTCGCAGCAAGGCAGTGGCGGCTGACCACGTTCCAGATCGCCGGCGAGCCAAAGGAATAGGTCACCTGCCAGTCGAGCATGGAACGGACGAACTTGGCCGGGTCAACCTGCGCGGGCCGCGTGGGATCCATGTCCGGGATCACCGCCGCAGCGCCGAGGGCCGCAGCAAAGAGGCCGAAGAGCGGAAAGCCGGGCTGGTCGATGTCGCCAGGCCCGATGCCGTAATAGTCGCGTATCAGTCTGAGCTGATGGAAGAAGATGCCGTGGGTGTACTGCACGCCCTTTGGCGGCCCGGTCGAGCCGGTGGTGAAAATGACCGCCGCAAGCTCGTTCTCGGCGGTCACGGCGGGGCTGAAATCCGCGCTCATGCCCTTGCAGGCCGCTGTCAGCGTGCTGCCGCCGATGCCGAAAGAAGGCCCGACGCAGACGCGCCGCCGCACAGTTTTGAACGGCCCGGAGAAGATGCGCGAGAAGAGCTGCGCCGCCGGTATGCCGATCAGCGCCTCCGGTTTGACCGCGCCGATGCAGCGGAGCAGGTTGCGCCAGCCCATGCCCGGATCGATGAGGATCACCACCGCGCCGAGCTGGAAGAGGGCAAAGGTGAGGGCGATGAAGTCCATCGAGGGCCGGACCATGAGCATCACCCGCTGGCCGCGCTCCACGCCCTGCCCTTGCAAGGCATTGGCATAGCGGCAGCTTGTGGCCAGCAGCTCGCGGAAGCTCTGCTGCGTGTACTGCCCGTTCCGGCCCGTGACCAGCGCGAGCGCGTCAGGCCGCGCCGCCGCCGACTCATGCAGGGCCGCGCCAATGTTGCAGTTGGTCATGAATAGACACTATGTCGAATTTCAGGTTGCAATATTTTAAAATTTAAGGCCCAAAAAAGCAAACAGGCGAAGAGGACATAAAAATGACAAATTACACGGAACTTTCTGGGGAAACCAATAAATTCATTGCGATGACAGGACTGTTTGCTGACGAGTTCGATTCTCTTCATCTTTTTTTTCAAAAAAGATGAAGGGGAAAGCAAATTCTTCTTCTTTAGAAGAAGAAAGGGGAAATAAACACGATGTTTATAATAATTCTCCGATAAAATGCTCTGCTTGCATGATTTTGTTTATTTTAATATATAACAAAAATTGTGCCTGTAACATTGTTTTTTTTCAATGCCATAAGATAAAAGAAAAAATCTTCAATTTAAATCCACCATAGGTGACAGCATGAATATGCATTGTAAAACATTGCGCAATGACGCTGAATGCCAATTCGGTACATTTTCTGATAAACTTGACTCCATCTCCTGTAAATGACTCCTGTTTTCTTTTCGAATTATTCTTCCTGACAGGATTCAAGTGAATATATGACTGTTCAAGTTCATCTTCAACATTATAGGCATTATATGCTTTGGTCTCCATAAACGGCACTTCCGGCAGGAGATAATAGTGAACCGTGAGTTATCAATGAAATTAAAACGCTCATTATGATTATGAATAAATATCCATACAGATTCAGTTAAGTTCTCTATGCTTCTCGAGAACGACAATGCTCCCTTCAGAAAGGGAGTCCCACAGGGCGGCAGCTCCGGCATCATCTCTTTTTCCGACATGACATCTGGCTGCAAGACCTGTTCTCCTCCCGGCAGCAAGCCACATCCATGTGCCGTTCTCCTTGCTTCTGGCAAACGTCAGCATTTCGTCAGCCTCTATGAATATTTTCCATTTTCCTGACATCTGGAAAGTCTGCTTTATGACTTCATTGCGTTTTTTTAACATAGTCCTGGAGCCATCTTTTTGAGATTGAGACTGCTCCAGCAATTCCTGCCATGGATATTTTTTCAAAAAGAATCCTGTCAGCTATCCGCCATTCCGCATCAGAAATTTTTTCTTTCCATTTGCTGTGGAATCGTTTCTTACAATAGTTTCTTACAATATTCAAAGAGCCGCATTCCTGGCATTGAACAGCTTTCTTCTTCATAATTTTAAAAAATATCAAAATGATTTCAGCCCGCATCCGTTCCTTGCGGAAAACTGGCAACGGACATCAAAGCAAGACTGAGCCTTTCAGATATTATATTTATTTCATAATAAATTCAATATCTTTCTGAGAATCTTCAGCTTTATCACTCATAATTCACCACCCCCCCCTATGCTGGTGGGTGCTGCAAATCTGTTCAGGTTGCTCCGCCAGCACCTTGCCTTTCCTTGCTTGGCATCTTGACAGCCGATACTGCCTGCGGTAGCCTGTGCTTATGTCAGCGCAGACAAGCATCGTAAACGCAGAGCTTGCCACTGAGCAGCGGACGGCCAAAGCCGCGTTTAAAAGCATCCTTGACAGTGTGCCCGCCAAGCCGCCTTTGCTCGGCGATGAACTGCCGGAAAAGATGAATGACGAAAAAGCTGCTCAGACATGAGCAGCCTTCGCCAGCACCGCAGCGGCCCATTGATTGATGCTCTTGCCGCTGGCCTCGGCGGCAGCGGCCACTGCCGCGTGAATCTCTGCCGGAATTCTCAGCATCAGGTTGCCGGAATACGGCTTGCAAGGCACCTGCCCCAGCTCTTTGCAGGCGGCAAGGTAATTGTCCACCGCCTCGTGAAAAGCGGCCTCCAGTTCAGCGACCGATTCGCCGTGAAAGCCGACCACATCGCGGATGCCGATGATGCGCCCAGTGAAGATGCGGTCTTCGGCATCAAACTCCACCTTGGCGAAATAGCCTTTGTAGTTCAAGCTGCTGCTCATGGTTTCTCTCCCAATTTGGTCAGAAAATCGCGGGCATCTTTAATGCGGTAGCGCAAGGCCGCTTTGGCCGGATGAGGCCGGTGGAAATACGCCCTGATGCCGTCCCGCTCAAAGGTGACGCTGGAGCCTGCGCCCTCAATCTTTCGGCAGCCAAGAGCGATGAAGAGGGATTCAATTTTCTCCCATTCGATGTTGCCGTTGACTGGTTCTGCGAAAATGGCGGTCAAGGTCTTCTGGTGCTTGGCTTTCGTGCTTGAATGATAGCAGGCTGCAGCAGAGAATGCAATCAAGATATGATTGCAGAGCAATGCGCTGTCAGGAAACAGCAGCCTGCGCATTCCCTTTGCCTTCAACGCCGGAACGCCGTATAGTGGCAGCATCATGCGCATAACCTACCCACCCAACCTCCCCATCTCCGCCGCCAAGGATGCGATCATCCAGGCGGTTCAGCAGCATCAAGTCGTGGTTGTCGCGGGCGACACCGGCTCCGGCAAAACGACGCAATTGCCCAAGATGTGCCTGGAGGCAGGCCGGGCTGCTGGCAGGAGTCTGATCGGCTGCACCCAGCCCCGCCGCATTGCCGCCATTTCAGTGGCCGAGCGCGTGCAGGAGGAGCTGGCCGCGCCGGAGCTGGTCGGCTGCAAGATCCGCTTCAGCGACCGCACCGGCCCGCAGAACAAGATCAAGTTCATGACCGACGGCGTTTTGCTGGCCGAGACGCAGGGCGACCGCGACCTGCGCCGTTATGACACCCTGATCATTGACGAAGCGCATGAGCGCAGCCTGAACATAGACTTCCTCCTTGGCTACTTGCACCAAGTGCTGGCCCGCCGCAGCGATTTGAAGCTGATCATTTCATCCGCCACGATAGATACGGAGAAGTTCAGCAGGCATTTTGGCGATGCGCCGATAGTGCGGGTGGAGGGTCGCACCTATCCGGTCAGCATCGAATACTGTCCGCCGGGTTCTGCTTCTGAGGAAGATGATGAAGTCAAAGATGTCAGCGAATTAGTCATCGAGCAGGTGCGGCGGGTGATGAGCAGGCCGGGCGGCGACATTCTCGTTTTCATGCCCACCGAGCGTGACATCCTTGAAACCACGGATGCGCTCAAGAAGCAGCTTGAGGGCCAAGCGCTGGTATTGCCGCTCTTTGGCCGTCTGCAAGGCGGCGAGCAGCGGCGCATCTTTCTGCCCGCGCAGCAGCGCAAGATCATTGTCGCCACCAACGTGGCCGAGACCTCCATCACCGTGCCGGGCATCGAGACGGTGATAGACACCGGCCTGGCCCGCATCTCGCGCTACAGCCCGCGCTCCGGCACCACCAGCCTGCCGGTGGCGCGTGTTTCGCGGGCGAGCTGCGACCAGCGCAAAGGCCGCTGCGGGCGCGTCGGGCCGGGACGCTGCATCCGCCTTTACAGCGAGGAGGACTACCTCTCGCGGCCAGAGTTCACCCTGCCGGAGCTGCTGCGCTCCAACCTTGCCGAAGTCATCCTCCAGATGACCGCGCTGCACCTGCCGCCGCCCAGCCAGTTTCCTTTCCTTGATCCGCCCGCAGCGCAGTCAATCAGCGACGGCTACCGGACGCTGCGGGAATTGGGCGCGCTCACTTCTGAACACCGCCTGACCGAGCGCGGCAAGATCATGGCCCGGCTGCCGCTGGATCCGCGTATTTCCGGGATGATCATTGAGAGCGCGGACCTGGGTTCGCTGCGCGAGGTGAGCATCATCGCGGCGGCCTTGGCCATTCAAGACCCGCGCATCGTCCCGGCGGAGAAGAAGGAGAAGGCACGGCAGGTGCATTTGCAGTTCGCCGCGCCGGGGTCTGATCTGTTGACGCTGGTGAATTTGTGGGATGCCTGTAGGGGCGCAGCATGCTGCGCCCCTACATCCTCCGCACTTCGCCGCTTCTGCACCGCCAACTTCTGCTCCTGGCAGCGAATGCGGGAGTGGTTCGACATCCATGAGCAAATCCTGCGCATTATCAGCCAGCATGAGGAGTTTGCCCCAGCCTTGATGCGGATGAGCGCGGACGGGGCTGCGCCTGCCTCGCCGGAAGCGGTGCATCAGGCGGTCACTGCCGGTTTCCTGCGCAACATCGCCACGAAAAAGGAGAAGAACAGCTACCTCATCAGCGGCAACCGCGAGGCGGTGATTTTCCCCGGCTCCACCCTGTACAACAAGGGCGGCCAGTGGCTGGTGGCGACAGACTTTGTTCAGACTTCGCAGCTCTTTGCCCGCATGGCCGCGACCATAGACGTGGCCTGGCTGGAACGCCTCGGCGGTGACTTGTGCAAGCGGTCGTACTCTGACCCGCACTGGGAGAAGAAGGCCGGGCAGGTGGTCGCCCTTGAAAAGGTCTCGCTCTTCGGCCTGATCATCGCTGCCGACCGCAAGGTGAACTACGGGCGCATCAGCCAGCAGGCGGCTGAGGAGGCGCGGACCATCTTCATCCGCGACGCGCTGCTTGCTGGCGAGCTGGAAGGCGCGTATCCCTTTTTGCAGCACAATCTCGACTTGCTGCGGCGGCTGGAGGAGCTGGAGGAACGGCTGCGGCGGCGCGGAATGCTTGTTGACGAGCAGGCCCAATATGACTTCTACGAGCAGCGGCTTGGCCTGGTTTATGACCGCTTCACCCTCAACCGCTTTCTCCGCGACAAGGCCAGGCAGCCGGGCGCGGAGGCGGACGCTTTTCTGCGCATGAAAGAGGAGGATGTCTGCCGCAACCAGCCCGACAGCGAGGCGCTCTACCGCTTTCCTGAGACCCTGCACACGCCGCAGGGCCGCCTGAAGCTGCACTACTCCTTCCAGCCGGGGCAGGAGGACGACGGCGTGACCGTGGACATCCCCGCGTCCTGCTGCGCGGCCCTCTCGCCCGCGCTGTTTGAATGGCTGGTGCCGGGCCTGCTGCCGGAGAAGGTGCTTGCCTTGCTGCGCAGCCTGCCCAAGCGTCTGCGCCGCCAGCTTGTGCCGCTGCCGGACGCGGCGGATGCCATTTTGGACAGCCTCAGCGTCGGGCATGGCTCGCTCTATCCCGCCTTGGAGCAGGCGATACTCCGCCGCTTTCAGATGACCGTGACGCGGGCGGATTGGCAGCTCGACGCTTTGCCGCAGCATCTGCGGATGCGTTTCCGCTTGTGCGACGAGCAGGGACAGCCTGTGCTCTGCACGCGCAGTTTCCAAGAGCTGGCGCAGCAGTGCATCTTGCCGAAAACAGCCAGCGTGAAAGGCAACGCCCCGGCCAGCAGCGGCGCACATCTGCCATCAAGCAAGGGCCTCACGAGCTGGGAGTTTGACACGCCGCCCGCGCCCATGCCGGTTCATGACAGCCAGAAACGCATGACCGGGCTGCATCATCCTGCGCTTTTTCTTGAGGAAAAGAACGGCCAGCCGCAGAGCGTCGCACTCCGCTACATCCCTGACCCGGAGCAGGCGCGGCAGCTCAACCGCGCCGGGCTGCGCTTCCTCTTCGGACTCCAGTTTCCGGGCGATATTCCGGCGATAAGCAGGGAGTGCAAGGCGGCAGTGGCCGGGCAGACGGCTTCGTGGCTCTCGCTGGGCTTGAAGGGCGGTGCAGCAGCGGCCAACGAGCTGCTGCGTGCCGCTGTCCTTGACCGCTTGTTTCAGTTGGACAATTTAGATGGCCTGCCGAGCAAGGTGCAGTTTGCCGCCACGGTCGCCGCCCTGAAGGAGCAGGGATTGCTGCGGCAGGCACGTGCCCTGCTCAACCAGATTGTGGACTTGCTCGCAGTGCGGCGGCAGGTGCAGACCGTGCTGACGCAGAGCCGCCAGCGCAGCGGCAATCTTGGCGGCGGACATGTCCGTTTTGCCGAATATCAGCAGCTGCTTGAGGGCCTGATGCCGCAGGATTTCCTCGCCGCGCTGCCCTTGGCGGAGCTGGCCGAGCGCAAACGCTGGCTGCTTGCCCTGGCCAAGCGCATTGAGCGGGCCGAGCACGCTCCGCTGAAGGATGCTGAAAAAGCCAAGCGGGTGCAGCCGTTTCTCGAGCAGCTACGGCGGCTGACGCAGGAGAACAGCGGCCCGCGCTGCCCTCCCTGCCGCGAGGAGCTGGCCCTGTTCCGGCGCATGGTGGAAGAATTCAAGGTCTCGGTCTTTGCCCCGGAAATCGGCACCGCATTTCCCGTGTCAGAAAAACGGCTGGATGCGCAGAGGAAGCAGGTCGAGGAGGTGTGTCGGAGGGTGGAGTGAAACAATTTGTAGTTATGGATTATCGTCGTTATCAGCTTCTATAAAAGCCTTTACGCCAGCAATAACGACTTTTGCCGCAGGATGATCAATCATATTATCTAACGCTTCTTCTCCCATAGCTTTAAGTGCAGATTTAATTTTTAAAACCAAAAATTTGTTCCTTTTGATACGGTTAACAACAACTTCAGCCGCTTCTGTTACCAGCATCTGTCTTATTTCATGCGCTGGAGACCATATCCTGATCAATTTATTTCTATTGTTCTTTGATCGTGAACATAACTTGTTGATGCACACTGTATAATATCCATCGTATGGCTCAACTAATCCCGCTTTTTTATCAAAAGTGTACATCGCCTTGCCACATTCTGGGCAATTAGATGTTTTTTTAATATTCTTTTTTAATTTTTTTTCGTAGTTTTTATCCAAACATTCATAATACAGCCCTTTCTCCTCAGAATGTTTTCCTGGCCATGAACATGCTGGGTTGACGCATACTGTCCAGTAATTATCATACGGCTCGACAAAACCAAGGTCTTTATCAAAAGTATATGTTGGCTCGCCACATTCTGAACAAGGGATGGTTTCTCTGACTCTTTCCTTCAGCGTTGGCTCCTGCATTAGTTTTTGCCTTAAAATAGGAAGAAATATAGCTTCACTATTCAATGCGTAATTCATTTCATCATTAATAACAGTTAATTTTTCACAATTTCGGCAAAAAGTTGCGGAAATAACTTTCCACATTCAAGATTATTTCCAAGATATATTCCATTGCTCCCGCATATATTGCACTGCTGATCAGTATAACGTATCTCACCTCGTGGTTTGACTTGAAGGAGATTGTTCCCATTATTCATCATGACAGTGCAGCTATTTATAAACTCAAGCTGCCATCCTTCATATTTCATTTTCTCCTCCTATTGGGATATTTTACAGACAGAAAAGGTGCCTTAAATTAAGGCATCTATCCCCTTCCTGTCCATCAAATCCAGCAGCTTCCTCGATGCCCCGGCAGGCTTCTTCTGCCCCTGCTCCCATTTCCGCACCGTGGACAGACTGATATTGAAAATGCTGGCAAGGGCCGCTTGACTCAATTTAAATTTCTTCCTGAGCGAAACAATCTGCGCAGGGCTGTACTCCTGAACATCAAGCAGCAGCGATATTCTCTGTCGACAGACTTGCCAAAATTTTTTTGAATTGCCTTCAAGGCATGAAGCTCTCTTGCGACACAGTAGCATATATCTCTAAAAAAAACAATGTATCAATTGTGACTTATGTCTCTATTTCTCCCCAACAAATCCCTTGTTCTCGCCTCGGCCTCGCCCCGGCGCAGACAGTTCCTCAGCGACCTTGGCCTGCAATTCACTGTTGTTCCGGCGGAACTTGACGAAATCCCGATGCTTGGCGAAATGCCAGCCGCCTTTGCTCTACGTATGGCAGCGGAAAAGGCGGCAGCAGTCGCCCGGCTGCGCCCGGAAAGCTGGGTGCTCGGCGCGGACACCGTGGTGACGCTGGCGGGCGAAATCATCGGCAAGCCTGCGGATGCCGCCCATGCGCTGGAAATACTCCGCAAGCTCCGGGGCAGGACGCATGAGGTCATCACCGGCGTGGCCCTGAACTGCGTGCAGGAGCGCTGCGCGGAATGCGTCACTGAAACTACGCAGGTCACATTTGCCGATTTTTCTGATGCCGTTCTGGCAGCTTATGTCCGCACCGGCGAGCCGCTCGACAAGGCCGGAGCCTACGGCATTCAGGCGGGCGGCGCGTTTTTAGTCAATGCGCTGCGCGGCTCCTGCTCCAACGTCATCGGCCTACCGCTGCATCGTTGCATTGACCTGCTGCTCCGGCATGGTGTGATCAGCCCGCGACCGTAACGAGAAAAACGAGTTGGTCTTTTAAAAAAAGCATGTTATCCTTTTAGGCGAAGGCGCAGTGCCGCCTGTTCAGGCGCAAGACGACCATCCAACCGACACAGCCCTATGAACGCCACTTGGAAAGCAGCTGACTCTGACCCGACCGCTGAAGCAACAAACGCGTCTGCTGAACAGCCAAACGCGGACAAGCCTTGTCAGGAGGAGAACGGCAACAGCACTCTGCCGGAAACCATCTGCGCTTTGCTGGCGGAAAAAAATGGCCGTGAAGTTGATGCCATGCTGGAGCAGCTTGCTGCCGGGGTGCAGATCGGCAATCCGAGAATGCGGCTGAAGGCGGCCTGCTATCTGACCGACACCTTGGAGCTGCTCATTGCCCATCAGGAATGGCAGCGGATGGACAAACTCCTGCCTGCTGCGGAAACCGCTCTGAAGGCGGCGGTTGACAATGAGGTCGGCGCATGGCAGCTCATCACCGCTTTGTCCGCCTTTGCGGCGTATCAAATTGAAATGGGCCGCTACGCCTCCGCCCGGCGCGCCTTGCTCATCTTTGCCGCCGCTGACGCGATCCCTGCCGCTGCGGATAAACTGCGCGAGCGGACTGAGCAACTGGTCAGCGATCTGGCCACCCGGCCTCTGCTGGAGCTGCTGCTGGTTGAATACCTCTTTGATAAAGAGAAAGGGCATGATGCAGGACGGCTGTTCGCCGTGTTCGGCAGAGCGGCGGCGGAATTTCTCTTGGAGCCGCAAAATCTCAGGCAATGCCAGGATCAGGCGGATGCCCTGCTCAGGCTCTTCGGCGAGATCGGCCTGCCTGCGGAAAAAAGCCTCTGCCAGCTTCTCCGCCAGACTGCGGACTGGTATCTGATCCGCAACATCATTCGCCTATTGGGCGAAAAAGGCAGCTCCGCCTGCTTGGCTGAGGTGACTCCGTACCTTGAGCATGAGGACATCCGGGTCAAGGGCGAAGTGCTGCGGGCGGCCAGCCGGATTGACGCGCCGGGCAAAAAAGATTTCTTCCTCAAGGCCCTGAAATCCGTGCCGAGGCAGTTGGTTGAACTGGTGGTGACGCTGCTCGGCGACATCCCGGACAGCAGCCTTGTCGCGCCGCTGGCTGACCTGCTTGACGAGGCCGCGCAGATCAAAACTAAAACCGGCCTGAATTTGCAGACGGTGATCTGTCAAAGCCTTGGCAAAATCGGTTCGGTCAAGGCGGTGCCGACCTTGCGCAAAGTGATTGCCGCCAATGCGGGCGCGGCGGGCGGGCCGACGGAACAGCTCCTGCTGCGGACGGCGGAGCAGGCGATTCAGCTTATCAGCCACGGCGGCAAGCATAAACGCCCTGCTGCGCTCCTTTCGTCGGAAGTGCCGACCCAGAACAACCCCTTCGCGGCCCGCGAGGCAGGCATCATCCGCACCGCGATGTCCGGCGACCGGGCCACTGCCGCCCGCCAGCTTTTCGAGCTGATCAGCGAATGCGTGACAGAAGGCGATCTGCTGAACGCGGAACGGCTGCGCGAACGCTTCAGCGAGATCAATCCCAATGCCATCGCCGAAATTATTCAATCTGCCGAGCTGATTGAGGAAGCAAAAAGCGGCGTGCAGGTGCGCGGTTATCTCGACATCTGGTCCAACCTGCTGCATGAGCTGAGTTCCGAGGAGTTCAGCGCCATCTACCACGAGCTGGAAAACCGCTCCTTGGAGCCGGAAGAAATTCTTGTCCGCCAAGGCGAGCGCAACGACGAGCTGTTTTTCATCAATCACGGCACGCTGCGGGTTTTTTATAAAAAAAACGACCGCAAAATTTACATCAAGAGCCTCAGCGACGGCGATTTGGCGGGCGAAAATTTTTTCAGCACCTCAGTTTGGACCGTGAGCATCAGCGCGGTCACGGAAAGTCGAATTTCTATTCTCAAACGAGCCTGCTTTGAGCGCTGGAAGGAAGCCTATCCCGGCCTGGAGAATAAGCTGCGTGATTTTTACAATCGCAGCAACAATATCCGTGACCTGCTCCAGCGCAAAGGCCTCAACCGCCGCGCCTATGACCGCTACGCCTTATCGCGGAAAGTGGATTTTCAAGTCCTTGACACGCCGGGCAAACCCATCGGTCAGAAATTCAAAGGCAGGCTGGCGGATGTGTCGCGTGGCGGCCTGTCCATGGTCTTCCGCATGGCCCAGCAGAAGCACATCCGCGTCCTCTTAGGCCGCAACATGCAGATCACCATCCCTGTGATCGGCAATCCTCCAGAATTGAATGTGCAGGGACAGGTGCTGTCCATTCAGCCTGCGGATGAGGAAATGGGCGAGTATAAAATCAGCTTGGTCTTTGATGACGCGCTGGAGCAGGAAGAGTTGCAGACCGTGCTCGGTTAGGCCAACAGACGGCCACGCCATGCCCGTTGGCCTACAGGATAAGAAAACTCCAGCCAGTCGGCGAAAATTCCGGCCCGCAGGCCTTGACTGAGGTGTAGCTCGCTGCGGTTTCTGCCATTATGGGCCGCTTCAATGAGCAGAAGAATATGCTCATAATCAGCCCGGCTGCCGAGCCGCCACAGCAGCAGCTCGACCGTGCGCCGCTGCAAGGCGGGCGGCAGGAGGCGAAATGGCTGCCGCAGCAGGCGCAGCGTGCCGCCTTCTTCTTGAAGCACCTTTTCCGCCGCTTCAGCACTGAGTTCTTCCAGCAGAGCCTCGTCTGCCGCCAAACTGTCGGCGGTTTTCAGCAGGGCATTCCGTATGCCAGCGTCAAAATGCTGTTCCAAAAAAGGCAGCAGCTCGTGCCGCACCCGGTTGCGGAGAAACTTCCGGTCCTTGTTGGAGGAATCGAAACAGTGCGGAATGCCGCGGTGTTCCAGCCAATTGAGCAGCTCCTGCTTGCTGGTGCGCAGCAATGGGCGGATGAGCGTGCCGCTTCTCATGCTCATGCCCGCCAAACCCTTGCGACCGCTGCCCCGCAGCAGACGCAGCAGCACTTCCTCTGCCTGATCGTCGGCAGTATGGCCCAGCGCGATCAAGTCTAAACCGCAGGTACGGGCGGCTTCATGCAGAATTGCGTAGCGCAGCTCGCGGGCGGCATGTTCAATGGAAAGACCGTGTTCAGCGGCAAAAGGAGCGACCGCCGCCTGCCGGAGCAGGAACGGGATGCCTAACTGTTCTGCCGCTGCTGCGACCGTCTCTTGTTCCAGTGGAGTTTCCAGCGGGCGCAGGCCGTGGTCAATCCAAACCGCCGCCAGCTCAAGCTGCAAAGACGTTCTGGCCGCCGCCAGCAGATGGAGCAGAGCCATTGAATCCGGGCCGCCCGAAACCGCCACGGCAATGCCTGTTCCCGCTCGGACACCGCAAGGGCCGGTCAGCAGCCGCCGGAACTGCTGCTCCAGCCTCATCTGCCGCTGGGTGGCGGCGGCAGCATGACGGTCTCAAACCAGTAGGAATGCAGCCGTTTAACCGCCTCCATGTAGCCCTCAAAGCTGACCGGTTTGGCCACGTAGCTGTTGGCCCCGTATTTGTAGCACCGCTCCACGTCACGTGGATCCGACGAGGTGGTCATGACGATCACCGGAATGTCCTTCAGGTTGTCGTCGTGCTTCATTTCTTCCAAAACTTCGCGGCCATCGGTGCCGGGCAGGTTCAAATCCAGCAGCACCAAGGCCGGGCGCGGCGCAGCCCCAGCTTCAGCGAAGCGGCCACGCTGATGGAGAAAATCCAAAGCCTCGTCGCCGTCCCCGCAGCGGAAGACCCGGTTATGCAGCCCGCCTTTTTTAAAGGCCCTGAGCACGGTTTCATAATCCACCTCGCTGTCTTCAACCAGCAGAATGTCCTGGCCATCCTCAAGCTGCCCGCTCATGACATCGTCCTCCCGCCCCAGTATGATGCGCCGTCCTGCCAGAGCAAATGCTCCTCCTGCTCGCTCAGGGTGAAGAAAAAGACAGTGCCTTCTCCTTCCGCGCTTTCCAGCCAGATATGGCCGCCATGCCGCTCAATGATTTTTTTGACAATAGCCAAGCCTGCGCCCGTGCCGCCGCCGTATTTGCCGCTGCCGTGCAGCCGTTTGAACATGGTGAACACTTTGTCCGTGTGCTTGTCGCGGATGCCGATGCCGTTGTCGCAGACATAGAAAACCGTCTGGCCCGGATCGTTCCAGCGCTGCAGCACGCCGATTTCAATCCACTTGTCCGCTTTGTCGTTGTATTTGACAGCGTTGCTGATCAGATTGTAATACACCTCCCGCATCCGCACTGCGTCGCAGGTGACTGTAGGCAAGGGTTTGGGAATATGCACCTTGACCTTCTCCCGCTCTATGCTGACCATCAGGGTGTTCAGCACATCGTCAACAAGCTGATGCAGACTGACCGGGCGGTGAGCCAGCTCCAGCCTGCCCACCCGTGAAAAGGTCAGCAGATCGTCGGTGAGATTGGTCAGCCGTTCGGCCAAATCGCCGATAGTCTTCAGCTTGTCCCGGACTTCACCGCCGAACTGCGCTCCGTAGTCTTCCAGCAAAAAGGTGCTGTAACTCATGATGCCCCGCAGCGGTTCCTTGAGATCGTGCGAGGCGATGTAGGCGAAATCATCCAGCTCCTTGTTCGAGCGCACCAGCATTTCTGTGCGCTCGCGCAGAGATTCTTCCATTTCTTTGCGGGCTTGGATGTCCTCAATCACGGAGATGTAATATTTGGGTTTGCCCTGCTCGTCCCGCACCAGCGAAACGGTGTGGTTGACCCAAATCACCGCCCCATCTTTTCGGATATACTGCTTTTCCATCGAATAGGTGGTCAGTTCCGGGTTGCTGACCAGCTCCATCGCCTTGGCGAGACTCCGTTCCAAATCCGCCGGATGGGTGACATCCCGGATGTTCATCCGCAGCAGCTCCTCCGCAGTATAGCCAAGGATGCCGCACAGTTTGCGGTTGACCAGCAGCCAGCGGCCTGACGGCGCAGGCGCGACATGGCCGATGCCGACCGCCGCCTGCTCAAAGGTGGCTTGAAACGCCTCGTTGGCTTCACTTAAGGTGCGCTCAATCTGCTTGCGCTCGGTGATGTCCGCTGCGGCGGCCAGCACGCCGGTGATTTTGCCGCGCTTGTCCCGCAAGACCCGGCCTGACCATTCAACAACGCGCTCGCTGTCATCAATCCGGCGCAGCCGGAATTCTTTGCCGTCAACATGCTCCTGCGCGCCAGAGCACAGCAGATTGAGCGCCTGCTCCGCCGCCTGCTGATCCCCTGACTGGACGCAGTGCCCGGCCCAGAACAGCCCGGCCAGCCCTTCCTGCTCGCCGCCGAGGATTTCGCAGCCCTTGCGGTTGATGAGCTTGATTCTGCCGTTCTCATCCAAAACCGTGATCATCGTGCCAGCAATGTCGAGGTAGTTCTGCGCCCGCATCTTTTCCTCCTCCAGCCGGCTGAGGAAGGGGTTGAAGCGGAGCAGAACGAGCAGGCCAGCCAGCACGGTCAGCAGGGCTGCGCCGCAAGCCTGCGCGGCGGCATGAACGAGCGGCTTGCGCACTTCGGCAAGGTCAATCTTGGCCACCAAGCCGATGTTCATCTCCGGCACCCACTGATAGGCGGCCAGCACAGTCACGCCCCGATAGTCAGGCCCGGTCATGCTGCCGGTCTGGCCGACCAAGGCACGGCGCATCGGCGCGGCTAAAGGCGACTGCATGGGCACTGAAGCAGGCAGTGTTCCTTGCAGACGCTCCAGCCCTGGCCAAAAGATGATCTGACCCTGCTCTGATCGGCCAATAAGAAATTCACCGCTGTTCCCAAAACACTGTTTGTGCAGGTGGGCGTTGAACACACTGGTCAGCACGGTTTCTAAGGTGTCCTGCGGGCTGACTGCATTGAACCGTTCAGCGGCATGAAAAAATTCTTCAATCAGCACTGCATGGCTGTGCGTGATCTCTTCCAGCCGCTGCGTCTCAAGCCGCAGCGTGGTGCGGTAGATCAGGCAGACTGTCACGATGGCAAAGCCGCAAAGGGCCGCGCTCAAAACTGCTGCCGACAAAAACAATGTTTTCTGTTTGTCCGTCATGCCGAGCCTCCTCAGCTCTGGTGGCGGGCTACTTCAGTGAAGGTCAAGACCACCCCGTTCAGCTTGCTGTTTTTTGCGGACAGCGTTCGGGCGTTGACCGTGAGAAAATATTCCTGCCGCCCGGAGTTGCCCTTCAAGCGGATGACTAACGGCTCGCCTTTGTCTGCGTCCGTCCCGGCCAAACGGACAAAATCCGCCGCCTCGGAAAAGATGGTGCCGTCAAGGTCCGTGAAACTGAACTGGCGGGAGCAGAGCGGCAGCCCGACCAAGTCCTTGGCAGGCGCGCCGAACAGGACCGAGGCGACCTCGTTGGCGAAGCAGATGATGCCTTCTTCTGTCACCATCATGGTCGGCGCAGGGCTGGCGGCTAAAATTTGCTCCAAAATCTCGCTCGACTGGCGCAGGGCTTCCTCGGCCCGTTTCTGCCCGCTGACATCGACGATGGAAATCACCATGCCGCTGACTTCGTTGGTGTCATCAATATACGGAATAAACTGCACTAAATACCAGTTGTCCGCATCATGCCGCACCACCTTTTCCCGTTTTTTCCGCGTGCCGAGCAAGCTGTTGAATTCATGCTCCACATCGCCGAGCAGCGGCGCGGCCATGTCGCTGATCCAGCGGCCCACATCCTGCTCCATCAGGTTGATCACCCGGCAGACAGCCGGAGTATATTTGCGGATGCGGAGCTGGCGGTCAACAAAAATAAAGCCGATGTCGGCACTGCAAAACAGGTTGTCAATGTCGTTGTACAGCTCGGTCAGCTCCAGAATTTTGCTTTGATATTCGGTATTGACCGTGCTCAATTCCTCGTTGACCGAGTTTAGTTCCTCATTGGTGCTCTGCAATTCCTCGTTTGATGCCAGCAGTTCCTCGTTTGATGCCAGCAGCTCCTCATTTGAGGTTTGCAGCTGCTCGTTCGCAGCTTGCAGGCTTTCGCGGGTGAATTGAATCTCCCGCTCCAGATCAAGAACATGCCGCCGGATTTCTTCGTCCGCCTTTTTGATGCCGCCGTCTTCGCTCTGACTGCTGGCAGGCAGTTCCTCCAAAGCGATCAAAATGCGGTCATCCTCCGGCAGGAACACGGCCCGAAGCAGGCAACGGCAGCTGTGTTTGCCGCTGACCCGAATGCTGTCGTACACCACTTCGCCGTATTCCTCCTGCCGACACGCCCGGATCGCGCTGGTGACTGGCAGCATCAGCTCCGGGGCCAGCATCCGGCTCAGGGTCAGCGTGATCCGGCCCGGCTGCGGTTGGAGAAGCAGGTCAGTGCGGCCAAAAGTCTCAATAATCTCACCGCTCCTGCTGACCACCAAACAGGCCGAGGCCAGCCTGCTGATGACCCGCTGATAGTAGGCTTCGCGCAGCTCCAGTCTGCGGGCCAGATCAAGATGCCGCTGGCCGAGGCTGCTGTCTGGCGGCTGAATTTTTCCGGCTGGGGCAGCTTTGCGGATGCTGCGGATTTTGCTGGTCATCGGCAGATTGCCCCGGCCTGTGTGCCGGTAGATTTTGATCTGCCGGTCCATGGCAGTAAAGCATTCTGCCGCGTCCATCACCGTCTCGTTGCTGCCGAGAAAAAGAAAGCCGCCTTCTTTGACCGCAAAATGAAAAATGCTCAACACTTCCTTCTGCTGGGCTGGCAGCAGGTAGATGAGCAGATTGCGGCACACCGCCAGATCAAGGCGGGTGAAGGGCGGATCACTGAGGATGTTCTGCCGGGCAAAAATTACCAGTTCGCGGATATGCCGCCGGACGACAAAGCCGTTTTCAACCCGGCTGAAGTAGCGTTCCAGCAGCTCATGCGGCAGATCGGCCGCAATGCCGTCAGGATAGAAGCCTCGGGCCGCCTTTTCCACCGCGAGCTGGTCTAAATCGGTGGCAAAGACTTTGATCTTAATTTTCTTTTCTGCCAACCGGCGGGTCTGAAAATCATGCAACAGCATGGCGATGGTGTAGGCTTCCTCGCCAGTGGAGCAGCCTGCGTCCCATATCCGAATTTCCTCCCTCCCGTCCGCATTTTCAAAAATCAGCGGGATGATTTTTTCCCGAAAATATTCAAATTCGCGTCGGTCGCGGAAAAATTTGGTCACGCCGATCAGGAGATCGCGGCAAAGCAGGCTCACCTCGCTGGGCCGGGGGATTAGAAATTCGGCGTAATCATGCAGGCTGGCGCAGCGGGCCAGAGCCATTCTCCGGGTGATCCGGCGGATGACGGTGAAGGGCTTGTACTGGGTGAAATCAATGCTGGCTTGACTGCGCAGCAAGGCGACGATTCTGGTCAGGGCCGCTTCCTCGTCGGAAGAAACGGCATCTGTCCGCCGCCGGATAAAAGGATGGCGGATGTATTCGGCGATTTTGGCAGGCATTTCCGCTGCTGGGCAGATGTAATCGGCAAGGCCGGTGGCGGCGGCGCTGCCCGGCATTCCGTCAAAGCCTGCATCCGCCGGTTCCTGCACGAGAATCAGACCGCCGCCTTCACGGATTGACGGCAGGCCACGGCTGCCGTCGCTGCCCGTGCCGGAAAGGATGACCGCCACCGCTTTTTCTTTTCGGTCTTCGGCAAGGCTGCGGAAAAAATAATCTATCGGCAGGTGCATGCCACGCTGGCCAGCAAAATCATCCAGCAGCAGCTTGCCGTTGAAAAGATTAAGATGGGTCTGCGGCGGCTGGAGATAAATGCAGTTCGGCTCCGTCATCATGCCGTTTTCCGCAGCGAAGATCCGCATCACAGTGTGGCTGGCCAGCAGTTCGCCCATCATGCTCCGGCAGTTGGGCGAGAGATGCTGCACCACCACAAAGATCATGCCGCTGTCCGCTGGCATCTGGCTGAAAAAACGGATCAGGGCTTCCAAACCGCCTGCGGACGCGCCGATGCCGACCACATGGGTGTCGTGCGGCAGAGCGCCGCTTTGCAGAAAGGACAAGCTCTCCATGCCGTCCTCAGCCGCCGACCTGAATCTGCCGCTCGATAGCGCTGAAGAAATCCTCCAGCACCAGCGGCTTGCTGACATAATCATCCATGCCGGAGGACAGCATCCGCTCCCGGTCGCCGCGCAAGGCATGTGCGGTCATGGCGATCACCGGCAGATGGCCGCCGCTAGCCTTTTCGCGTTCCCGGATGATCCGAGTGGCTTCAAGTCCGTCCATTTCCGGCATTTCCACATCCATCAGCACCAGATCGTACCTGCCGCCTTCCAGATGGCGCAGGGCTTCTCTGCCGTTGGCGGCCTCCTCCACCTTCCAGCCGCGCTGCTCCAGCAGGTATTTCGCCAGCATCCGGTTGGCCTCGACATCATCCACCAGCAGCACCGCCAGCCGTTCGCCAGCCGCAGGCCGCCGGACAGCGAAGCCGCCGCAGCCGGACTTGACTGAAGACGTTGCTCTCTGCCGCGTGGCCGTAGGCAGCACTAAGGTGAAAAAGAAGCAGCTTCCTTTGCCGGGCGCGCTGTCCACCTCGATGATTCCGCCCATCAGATTGACTAATTGCATGGAGATGGACAGGCCGAGACCGGTGCCGCCTTTGTCTTTGCGCGACTGCTCAAAGGCTTCAAAAATTGCCGCCTGCTTGTCCTCCGGGATGCCGGGGCCGGAATCGCTGACCACAAAACGCACCCGCGCCGGATCAGGCGGCCCGGCAGGCAGTGGCTCCAGCAGCTCGACCGTGAAGACCACGCAGCCCTCGTCGGTGAATTTGACCGCGTTGCCCAGCAAGTTGACCAGCACTTGGCGGAGATGGCCAAGGTCGCCGAGCAGGTCCTGCTCCAGCCGTCCTTTCATGACGAAATGCAGGTACAGCCCTTTCTGTTCGGCAAGCACCAGTATTTCGTCGCAGATTGCCCTCATGCTCTCCTCAAGGCAGAACGGGACTGGCGACAGACTGAGTTTGCCCGCCTCAATCTTCGACAAATCAAGGATGTCGTTGATCAGGTCAAGCAGCCGTCCGGCGGAATTGCGGACGATGCCAAGGAAGCGCCGCTGCTCCTCGTTCAGGCTGGTTCTGAGGACTATGTCGGTCATGCCGAGAATGGCGTTCATCGGCGTTCTGATTTCGTGGCTCATGGCGGCAAGAAAACGGCTTTTGGCCCGATTGGCCTCCCGTGCCTCCTGCGCCAGCCGCTTGGCCTTGTTGGCAGCAGTCATCAAGGCCATATTGGCGTGCTCGGTGCGTTTTTTCGCCTGCCGCAGCTCTTCTTCCGCGTGTTTGCGCTCGCGGATGTCGCGGAGAATTTGCACGAGGAGCTGAGTTCCCTCAAATTCAATAATCGCTGTGCTGACTTCCACTGGAATAGAGATTTTCCCCTGCTGGGTGAAAATCGCCGTCTCAATCATCCCGCCGTTTTCCTCTGGCCGGGCGCAGAACTGCCGCACCCGCTCCGCCGAGAAGATGCCGTCCAAACGCGTTCCGATCAGGCTGCGCACTGGCATGTCCAACAGCAAGGCTGCCCGCTCGTTGGCCTCAACAATCAGGGTGCTGCCCACCTGACTGACTAAAATGGCATCGCTGGCGTGATTGAGGAGCAGTTGGTATTTGCGCTCAGAAACCTCCAGCTCGCCGGTGCGGAACTCAATCTGCTTGATCAGCTCGGCGCGGGAATTAAGCAGCACCTGCTCCGCCGCTTTTTCGGATTCAATATTCCGCAGCGAGCAGAGCAGAATTTTGCGGCCCTGATCGTAGTCATCAATCAAATCCATGCGCAGCCGCGCCCAAAACTGCTGTGCCGGAGTGATGCGGAGACGCACGTCAACTTGGGTGATTTTTTGCGCGCCGCTGATCACGGCCTGTCGGGCATCAGTATAGTCATTGAAGGTTTCCGGGCTGACAAAGGAATCCAGCGTCCGCTTGGCCAGCATCTGCCCGGAGAGGCCGAAATATTCTCTGGCCAATTCATTGAATTCACGAATTTGCCCTTCAGGGCTGAGGACAAGAAAGCCGATGGGCGCGTGCTGGAAGAGGTCTGTCAGATGCCGCCGGGAGTTTTCCAGCTCCACCTGCGTGCGGCGCAGCTCCTCATTCTGCATCTCCAGCTCAATGTGAAAAATGTTCAGTTCCTCAATCAGGCTTTTTACATCCGGGGTGCTGGCGACAGATTTCCGCTCCAAACAGGCAACAATTTCTTCAGCCCGCTGCCGCAGTTCGCTGCTGCGCACTGTTTCATTTTTGTTGGCAAAATGTTTCATCACGTTCCGGCGGATAGAGTGAAATAAAAAGTCGTGCCTTGGCCAAGCTCCGATTGCAAGGCGATCTGGCCGCCGTGCCGTTCAATCACCTGCCGGGCGATGGTCAGGCCCAGACCGGTGCCGCCCCCGTATTTGTCTTGGCCGTGCAGTCTTCTGAATATACCAAAGATTTTTTGAAAATGCTTCTCAGGAATGCCGATGCCGTTGTCCCGGATGAAAAAAACTGGCGCAGCGGCAAGCGGCGCGTCCGGCGGCAGCCTGCCGGGCGGATGCCAGCCGACGGTGATGATTTTCTCCGCCCGCTCGTTGTAGATGATGCCATTGCTGATCAAATTATGGAACACTTCGCGGACATACTCGGCATGACAGAGCAGTTCCGGCAATGGTTCAGGCCGCTCAATCCGCACCTTGTTCGCGCTGATCAGGTCGCGCAGGCTGTCCAATGCTTCATCCAGCAGCCGGTCAAGATTGACCGGACGCAGCTCCAAATCCAGCCGGGCGATGCGGGAATATTGGAGAATGCCAAGCACCTGCGCGTCGAGCCGCCGGGCCATCCGCATAATGCCGTCCAGCATTTCGCGACCGTCCGCATCAATCTTGTCGCGGTAATCCTCGGCAAGAAAATGGGCAAAATTGTGCATTCCCCGCAGCGGCTCGCGCAGGTCGTGCGAGATGCTGTAGGCGAATTCATTCAGCCGCTGATTGACCGCCTCCAGCTCGCTGTTTTTTCTCTCTAAATCATGCGTTCGGTCGCTCACCTGCTGTTCCAAGCCGCTTTTGATCTGCTCCAGCTCCATCTGCCTGCGGTTCAGTTCAAAAAAAAGCAGCCGCTGCGGCGTGGTGATGCCGGTGCGGATGAAGGCGCGAAAAACAAAATAGGTTGAGCCAAGGTTGAAGAGATGGCCAAGCATGTTGGCCGGGCCATTCACTTTGGTGTAAAAGATAAACATCAGACCGGCGGCGATGGTGAGCAAAAGGGCTGTGAACAGCAAGCGCAGCACACCTCGGTCCATCTGTTCCCGTCTGTTCCACGTCAGCAGCGCAGAAGAAGCAAGCAGGAAGGCCGCAGTGATCTCACCGGTCTTTTTGAACAAGGTCAGCCCTTCTCCTTCGATAAAGCAGGCAGGAAAATGACGGCTGAAAATCAGGACTGTGCAGAGCACGGTGAATCCTCCCCAAACAGCGGCGGGCAAGGTCGCCTTGATTTCCAGTTCAGGCCAGAAAAGACAGAGTGAAGCTGCGAAAAACGCCAAGGCCTGCTGACTGCGGGCAGCCACCCAGAGTTGGGTGGCTAAATCAGGGGCGCAGAAAGAAAACACGCCCATGCCTTTATAGGCCAGCATGTGAAGAAGATTGAGGAAGCCGATGAACAGGCAGGCCACACCGAGGATGCAGAGATAGCTGTTGCGCATCAGGTGCCGTGCGCTCCAGGTGACAAAAAAAATCCCCCACAGCACCGCAATGCCGTAGATTTCGGCCAAGTTATGGAAAAGCAGATAATTATACTGGCTGACTGCGATCAGTCCAGTCAACGAAATGAGCAGAGCAATCCGTACACAGACACGCTCTTCGTGGCTGCCGGAGGACATGCCCTGCGCTGGCGGCCCGAACGGCACGTTTTCAACGAACCGTTCCGAATCCACAATCAGGGAAGAATGCGGCGGATGCAGGTGATCACCTCGTCAATGTCGAAGGGTTTGGTGACGTAGGCTGCCGCGCCCAGCTCCAGCGCCTGCCGTTCGGATTCCTCCCGCACCAGCACGGTGAAAATGACCACCGGGATATCCCGCAGAGCAGAATCAGCTTTGAATTGGGCCAGCACCTCGAACCCGTCCTCGCCAGGCATGAAAAAATCCAGCAGGACTAAGTCTGGCTGCGTCTCGCGGGCCAGCCGCAGCCCGGCGCAGCCATCGCCAGCCAGAACTGCCACATAGCCGTTGCGCTTCAGCAGGAGCTGGAGCACCCGG
This sequence comes from Candidatus Electronema sp. JM, assembly GCF_048287415.1. NCBI lineage: Bacteria > Pseudomonadati > Thermodesulfobacteriota > Desulfobulbia > Desulfobulbales > Desulfobulbaceae > Candidatus Electronema > Candidatus Electronema sp. JM. Next base: position 44,557 of record NZ_JBLWEN010000012.1, on the reverse strand, counting down.
CGGTTGGCGAAATCGTCATCAATGACCAAAATAGTCTGCGGCCTGCCTTCTGCCATGCTGTCACCGTCCTTGTCGCAGCAAGTTCCGTTTATGGCGGAGGTCTTGTCCGGGCGGAGCCTGCGCAAGACCTCTGCCCTCCTTTCATCATACGGCGGGCGCAAGGGGATGGCAAGGCGCAGACTCAGGACGGCGGCAGGACAAACCACCACGTCAGGCCGATGCCGACGGCAAGCACCGCCAGCCCGAAAATCGCCAGCAAAAAAAGAACAATCGCTGTCTGGCCATACATTCTGCGGGGCATTTTTTTCTCAACGTTGTCAGCGGGCATCTTCTCGTGAACAGCGGCCTTGTCATTACCAAAAAAATCCCCCCTTGTCAAACCGGCTGCGGTCTCATTCGGCAACTGGTCAATATCGCTTGAAGACTTGCCTTGACGTTTGCTGTTCTGGAACGCTATACTGTGCTGCGGAAGGAATACCGCTTCCGCCCCGCCTGCTCAGGAGAACTGCCATGACCAGTCAGAACGCTGCAAAAGTATGGACCAAACAGCTTGTTCAAGAGCACGCGCAGGCTGCCGCCGCCGTCGAGCTGTACACCCTGCCGCTGTACCTCACCGCAATGACCTCAATCAAGGACAGAAGGAGCGAGGCCGCACAAATCATCTTCAGTGTGGCGGCAGAGGAAATGCTGCATCTTCAGCTCGCCGCCAATCTCTGCGTCGCCTTGGACACACCGCCAAATTTCAAGCCGCCGCAGTACGGCGCGGACGTGCCGCACATCAAGCCCTATGACCCGGAGACCGGCGAGCGCGGTTTTCTCAATGCGACGCTGGGGCCGCTGGACGACGAGCGGCTGAACATCATGCTGGACATCGAAAATCCAGAGGAAATCCCGGAAGGCATGGCGGTTGACCACAGCACGCCGCAGCATCCTTACAGCTCCATCGGCGAGATGTACGACGGCCTGATTATCGGCATCCGGCAGGTGGGCGCGGAGCAGTTCAGCTGGGACACCCGGCATCAGCAGGCGCACTGGCCGGAGCAGCATTTTCCCCAGATTATATCGAATTACGCGGATGCCCGCAACGCGGTGCAGGCAGTGACCAATCAGGGCGAGGGGCATATTCTTGACGGCGTGCTGAAGTCGCCGCCGTGGACGGAGCACAATTTTCCCATCCCGCCCTACTACCGCCTGCTGCACGATCCCAACGACCCGGAGCCGTACAATGGCTACGCGCATTTTGGCCGCTTCCTCAAACTGAAAAATGGCAGGCTGCCGGAGGTCTTCAGTGGTGTGGAGCGGCCAAATGACCCGATAAATAAGCCATTACAGCAGAATTTCTTTCAATTTTTGCTGATGCTGGAAACGCTCTGGACGAATGGCGGAGTCAATTTTGGCGGCAGCGACGCGCTGTGGGCCGCAGTGCAAGGCGTGATGAAAAATTTGGTCGCCAATGCGCGGGCTTGCTGGAAGGCCGGGGTGATTCCAAACTGGTTTGATCTGGCGGCGGTTGGCGAATGATGCAGTCGCCGGAAGAAATCAGCAAATTTCTCAGCTTGGTGCTGCGGCACAAGCCGGAGCTGATCGGCCTGCGGCTCGACGCTGAAGGCTGGACTGATATCAATGAGCTGATTGCGAAAGCGGCGGCAAAGAACATCGTCCTTTCGCACGAGGTGATTTGCAGCATCGTGCAGACGAATGACAAACAGCGATTTTTTCTGACAGCAGACCGAACCTGCATTCGGGCGAATCAAGGTCATTCGATCCCGGTTGATCTGCATTTGCCGGAACAAGTGCCGCCGCCTTGTCTGTTTCATGGAACAGCGAGCAGATTTTTGCCATCTATCAAAGAAAAAGGACTGCTGCCCGGAGTGCGGCAGCATGTGCATTTGTCAGCAGATGCAGAAACCGCCTTGCAGGTTGGCGCGCGGCATGGAAAACCGGTGATTCTGCGAATTGATGTGGCAAGAATGCACAAGGATGGCTGCGCATTCTTTTTGTCAGAGAACAAAGTTTGGCTGACGCGGCATGTTCCTGCCGAATATATCAGCGTTGCTGGAGAGCAATAGAAAATGCGCAAAACAATCTTGCAGCAGAGCAAAAGTTACAGTTTTTTTGATTATTTCAACTTCAGTTATCCGACCAAGGACATTGCCGCTGAATTCGGCTATACGTATGAGCTGCGGAAGATCAATTTGCCGAAGAGCAAGACAGCAGCGGACATAGAGAAGCTCAAGGCTTCTTTGTATAAAAAATTGCCTCGGATATCGCTTACCTCTGAAGCGGCGAAACGAGAAGTGCTGATCGCCCCTGTTCTGCTAGAGCTGATGGACTACGTTGATATGAATATGGATATTGAATATCCTGTTTATGTCAACGAACAGCTAAAAGGAAATATTGACTATCTCATTCGCTCAAAACAGGAATTTATTGTTATTGAGGCAAAGAATGCCGATATGGAGAAAGGCTTCACGCAGCTTGCAGTTGAGCTGATTGCGCTGGAGAAATATTTTGAGGATATTCCGCAAGATGTTCTCTACGGAGCGGTGACGGTCGGCAATATCTGGCAGTTCGGCAGCCTTGAGCGGGAAAAGAAAATCATCGCAAAAGACATTGATGTTCTGCGCATTCCTTCTGACATGGAACTGCTGTTCCGCATCTTGATCGGCATTCTGGAGCCATAAGCAGGACTGCTCTTGCATGAGTCGGCAGTAACGCTGCGGGATGACAGCGGCGGGGCAAAATTCATGCTGGCATGGAGCAGAAGCTGCCTGTTGCGTTGTGGGGTTTTCGCTGTTGATTTGGTATGCTCTGTAAGCTGGCTGGTTAGGACACTGTAATTTTTCTGTATATCATCCTGAACCTGCAGGACATATGGTTCTGTATAATTCTTTATTTGGCGGCGGAGTGCTTACGAGGAATGCTTGATTTTCTTGAAAAGGTGATTTTGAACACCGTCGGCCCAGCCGTATCACTTGTGCTGGCTGCGCTGATCGGCCAACGAATCTCGGCGAAATGGGCCGAGCGACAGAAGAAACGAGAACATGAACTGGCACTTGTCAACACCTTTTACTCCAGCTACGGCGAGTTCTGCGCGATATGGAAGGACTGGAATCACACGCTGATGGAAGGCGAGTCCTCACCGGATGAATTGAAGACTCGCCGCCAAGAACTCCGTGAACGTGCGTGCCGAGCCGAGGGAGCTTTGGAGTCGGTTCTGCTCAAAATCGCTGCTGAACGCATCCTGACCCAACATGAGCGCGTAGATTTGGGTAATCTCCGGCAAGCCTACCAAGTCCTTCGTGAACGAATCGAAGAACGGGTGAGGATATCATACGGGGCATCGGATCATCCAGACTATTTGGAGTTCAAGAGATTAGCAACACTGCTCGGAGTAATGTTAGCGCAACATAGCGTCCGCGAGCCTTCAGCGATAGAAGCCTTCGAGTCATTCCGCGAGATCACCGACAACAGGCCAGAATCACGCTGGAAGCGAATGGGTCGCTCTCGGTCGTGACGCTTACGCCCAAACCAAGCATTTCCGCTCTTGTTCTGATGAACCTCCTCTCCCTGATCGGCAACACGCCCATAGTCCCGCTGCGGCGGCTGGCATCGCCTGAAGGCGGCGCAATCTACGCCAAGCTGGAAGCCATGAACCCCGGTGGTTCGGTGAAAGACCGGCCCGCGCTGAACATGATCGAGACTGGTGAGGAAAGCGGCCTGCTGACCCCGGACAAAATCGTGCTCGAAGCCACCAGCGGCAACACCGGCATCGGCCTTGCCATGGTCTGCGCGGCCAAGGGTTACCGCTGCTGCTTGGTCATGCCGGAATCGGCGAGCATGGAGCGGCGGCAGATCATGCGGGCCTACGGCGCGGAACTGATCCTCACTCCGGCCCGGCGCAGCACCGACGGCGCGATTGAGAAAGCCTATTCCCTCGCCCTTGCCCAGCCGGAGCTGTATTTCCTCACCGACCAGTTCAACAATCCGGCCAACTGGCAGGCGCACTGCAAGAGCACGGCCCCGGAAATCTGGCGGCAGACCGAGGGCAAGGTGACGCACATCGTCACCACGCTGGGCACCTCAGGCACGGCAATGGGGCTGTCGCGCTGGTTCCGCGAGCATCACCCGGAAGTGCGGGTGGTCGCGGTGGAGCCGTACTACGGGCACAAGATTCAGGGACTCAAGAACATGAAGGAGTCCTACCGGCCTGAAATTTTTGACAAGACCCTGCCGCATCAGATCGTCAATGTGGCGGACGAGGATGCCTTCCGTACCGCCCGCTTGCTGGCGCAGCGCGAGGGCCTCTTGGTCGGCATGAGTTCTGGCGCGGCGATGTTTGCGGCCATGGAGCAGGCGGCCAAGGACAAGAGCAGCTATGTCGTGGCGATCTTCCCGGACGGCGGCGAGCGCTATCTGAGCACGACTCTCTTTGTCCGCAAGGAGAAGGAGGAAAGCCAGGAAGGGAAAATCCGCTATTGCAACTCGATGAGCCGCAAGAAGGAGGTCTTCAAGCCTGCGGATGCGAAAAGCGTGACCTTCTACGCCTGCGGCCCGACCGCCTGCGAGCCGCCGAATTTGGCGCACTGCCGCCGCATGGTGACAGCGGATTTGATGATCAGACATCTGCGCTTCAGCGGCTTCGAGGTCAAATCGTTCATGAACTTCACCGATCTGGACGACAAGACCATTGCGGGTGCTGAGAAAGCCGGGCAGCCGCTGGCCGCCTTCACCGAACGCCATATCTCCCTTTTCCGCGAGGCGATGGGCATTCTCGGCATCAACGACTTTTCCGGCTATCCCCGCGCCTCAGAGCATGTGGCCGAGATGATTGAGATCGCGCACAAGCTCATCCACAAGGGCTATGCTTACGAAAAGCACGGCTCAATTTATTTCGACATCTCGAAATTCAAGAAATACGGGCGGCTGTCCGGGATTGACCTGAGCAAGATCCAGACCGGCTGCACGGTTGACCTCGACAACTACGACAAAGACAATCCCCGCGATTTCACCCTGCTCAAGCGTTCCACTCTTGGCGAGCTGAAGAAAGGCATCTTCTTCGCCACGGACTGGGGCAATGTGCGGCCCGGCTGGCATATCGAATGCACAGCCATGTCCACCCGGCATCTTGGCGAGACCATTGACATCCACACCGGCGGCCAAGAGCTGCTCTTCCCGCATCACGAGAACGAAATCGCCATTGCTGAGTCGCTGACCGGCAAGCCGCTGGCGCAGTATTGGCTGCATTCCGGCCTGCTGCTCCATAATGGCAAAAAAATGGCCCAAGAATCCGGCAACGTGGTCACGCTGCAAGAGGTGCTGGATAAAGGCTACAGCGGGCGGGAAATCCGTTTCATGCTCTTGGGCGTGCATTACCGCAAGTCCATCGAATTCAGCTGGAGAAAGCTCGATGCCTTCCGCAACGCCCTGAAACGAATTGATGAATTCACCCGCAAGCTGCTCTGCCTGCCGCCCGGCCTGCCAAATCCGGCACTTGGCCCGCTCACCGCCGAGCTGGAGGCGCAGTTCGCAGCGGCTCTGCATGATGATCTCAATATTTCCGGGGCCATCGGCGCATTGTTCGAGTTCATCAAAAAGGCCAACCCGGCCCTGCTGACGCGGACGATTGATCTGGAGCAGAAGAATGCGGTCTTCGCCTGCCTGCGCCGGATGAATCTGGTGCTCGGCTTCCTGCGCTTGGACGAATGCGCCTTAGCCCCGGAGATCAACCGCCTGATTCAGCAGCGCGAAGAGGCCCGCCGCCGCAAGGACTGGGCTGCCGCCGACGCGGCCAGAGCCGAGCTGCTCCGCCGGGGCGTGACCGTGCACGACACCGCCAGCGGCCCGGTCTGGGAGCAGAACGAAGCCTGCCGCGCCTGCGGCAAGGCAGACCGAAATGAGGGTTGATTTTCGCTGACCAGCGCGGTATATTTGTCTCCAGTTCATCCCGCCCATCCGCGCCAATAGCTCAGCAGGATAGAGCAACGGCCTTCTAAGCCGTAGGTTGCAGGTTCGAGTCCTGCTTGGCGCACCAAGTAATATCAAGAGGTTAGCTTCACTTCTCGTTTTTCATCAACAAGCAGCTCCCCACCATATTCCCCACATTTTTCCCTGTTTTCGCTTTACGGGGAATCGCGGGCTGAAGAAAAACGAGCTGGCCCGGCAGCGCATCCGGTCAGCCTTCGCCTGCCAGAACAAGAATCCGCTGCCTCTCTTCGGCGGAAATCCACATGCCCGCCTTGCTCAGTCAGACAGAGGGTTCAACGGCATCAGTCAGCCCCTGCGCCTTGGCTTCCAGCAGTTCGCCTCTGACCGCGCATCAGGTGCCCATATTTCCTTGAACAGAGCGGCAGCCAGTCTGCGGCCCCAATTCGGTGCAGGTAGAGCAGCGGCGAAGTGTTGCTGACAGCTTCAGGCATGTTTCGCCTCCAGCTCATCCAGTTCCGCCGCCAGCAGCACCTTGTCAGGAATGCCGACAGTGATTTGCTGAGAAGCCATTCATGCACCTCTTTTGAAGAACGTCGGCTGCTGAGGGGAACTTGAAATTGCTATTTTTCAGCTTGCTTGCCCGGCTCTTTGTTTTCATCGTCGCTGCCAGATGAATTCTGCTCCGCCATAATGTCCTGATACATTTTCAGAAAAGACACCATAGGCAAAGTTACAGCACCCCAAGGGCCGCGTGAACTTATCGTTATCAGAAACTCTCTGGCGGCAGCATAAAGAATTGTTGAGCCATTAATAAACAAGAGTTTTTCAGGCTCTGGCCAGTCTGGCTGCACTGCAAAGAAACCCAAGGAAACAAGATGGATTGAATATGGAACAGGACTTTTCTCCTCTTCCTGAAGCAGGAGAATTTCAACAGAAACCTGATACAGGCCATTTTCATTCTTTGCAACTGATGGAGCAATTTTGAAAATCGGTTCCTGATGTTCTTCGATACTCCTATATTCCGGGTTGGCGACAACCTGAACTACAGGAAAAAAGTAGTTGTCAAGCCTCAAAGGCGTATTCATCATAACCGTCAGAAGTAAAAGTATTCTTTTGCTCTGCTGTTATTGAAGCGGGCGGCATGGTCACGCTCCATTCTCCGACCGGTTTTTTCTTCTTCCCCCCGGTTTCGACCAATCGGAGATGAGAGCGATTCCATGTCTGGGGCGGCACGTTAATCAACTTGTTTTTCTTCGGACGCACTTCAACAACGATGCCCGCCTTTGCCAAAATGCTGACTAATGCGTCAATGGTGAACTTGCTGATTTTGCCAGTTGAAATATCACTGATGCGCGGCTGGCTGACCCCTAACACTTCAGCAGCCTTTTCTTGTGTGAGATTTTTCCGTTTCAGGTATTGACGGATTTCATCCATCAGCCCGCTTTTGATCTCCAGCACGGCCTTTTCTCCTGGATCATCAAACAGCGCATCCCATACATTGCTGAATCTTTCTCCCATATTATTTCCTCCCGGCAATTTCTTTGTACCGCTCCTTAGCTGTCTCTATGTCTTTCTTGCTGGTTTTTTGAGTTTTTTTCTGAAATGCGTGAAGAACGTAAACAATATCTTCAAACTTAGCAACATACATCACCCGGAAGATGTTTTTATCTTCCTCAATCCGTATCTCGTTCACTCCTGAACCGACGGTCGGGAAGGGCTTCCAGTCGTCCGGTTCTTCACCCTTTTGCACCTTGCCAAGCTGGTATCCTGCATCCTGCTTTGCAGCATCAGGAAACTTTTTAATGTCTTTCAAGGAGGAGCCGAGAAACTCTAACTTTTTTTCTGTCACTGTTTATTATATAAAATTTTATATATTTTTAAAAGTGCAAATATGAACCATCATTGCGCAGGAAAGACTCACGCCGCCTTATCATACAAATACCCCTGAAAATCAATAAACGAGCTGCGGATTGCGCTGATGCTGCCCAGCCGCTCCACGGCATCGGCCACCTGCATATATTTGAGCTGCAGCAGGCTGGTCAGCTTGTCCGTGTCCAGCTCGGCAACACCCGCCTGAACATATCTCGACAGGACAAATTCAATGAATTCCTGCTGGCTGGCATCCAGCAGAGGCATGACCTTGCGCCGGGCGTGGTCAGCCCGCGCTGTTCGTGAAACAGGCGGCTCGGCATAGGCGACATACTCCAGCACGTCAAACAGGTCACTGTCTTCCGCTCTGATCAGCCGTTGCTCTCGCCCTGTCCACAGAATCTCTCGCACCAGCAGATCATCTGGCGTGAAGCTATTGTTTGTCGTTATTCCTTTGGGTAAAGTTTGTAACACGCAGCTTTGATTAACCTTGCACTGAGCGGACTTGTTTCATCTTTTGCATATTTAAGAACACACTCGCTGCTGTTCTTGATTCCAATTATTGCGGACTTTTTCTTTACCTCACTTTGATTAGGGAATTCTTTCCGGCATATTTGCATTGTCTCACTTGCTACTGTATCGTTTTTCACCCCAGGCATTTTGTCCAAAATACATTCAAAATAGTTTGACGGGCCGAACCATCCTTTAAACCAGCCACCTTTTGCCTCTTTATTATCAGGCGGTTCAGGAATATTTACTGACGATAGAGACAGGTTGTTTTCTGCAATATCTTTTTCTACTCTTTTTCTGAATTCTTCAAGATGATCAGGTTCTTCAGTTTTGCTTTGCGTGGCGTAGTATTGATCCAAGTTCCCGGAATCAACAGCGTCAGATACTATTTTTTTCCAATCAACAGGAGGCATTTTTTTCAATGAGTTATTGTTAGATGGATGTTCGTACCGAACAGATAGCCTTGTTGGCCCGCTGCTTGACACTCTTTCTCGGCCGACTTTCTCTTGCCGAGAAAAAGCCTCCTCCTTATTTGCACTCATTATATTTGCCGAATTGATATTGTCTGTGTTCATATCGGAGACGATATACAGCTTTCCCATATACTCAACATCAAGCTGTTTAACATGGGACAGGGGGATTCGGTCATCAAGATTTCCATTCCTACAGATTAGGGTTCCGTTTGTAATTGTTAATAAATCACATCGCAGGTGCTGTTCTCGCCCTTGCTCATCCGCCTTAACCCGAAACTTTGTATCCAGATCGGACAGAGCCAAGGCGTTTGCCGGGGCCATCAGTGCTGAGAGTATTATCAATGCACAAGATATTTTCATGATAACCTTTTTCGATAGAGTATTATACCAACGCGCTCAATATGCTCTTTCAGCTTCTCATGCTGGAGCGTGTCAAAAATCAGCACATCAATGCTGTACGGCAACAGCAACTCATCCAGCTCATCGTTTATCGCCCACAGCTCCTGCAAGGACAACGCGGCCCCGTGCAGGCTCAAATCAATATCCGAGCCGGGCTTGTAATTCCCCTTCGCCCTTGAGCCATACAAAACCGCCCGCTCAACCGCCGGATGCCGGGCAAACACAGCGCAGATTTTGCCGACCGTCTCACTGCTGAGGCCATGCGGATTCATTCGCCGCTGGCCTGCGCCGCCAATGCGCTGAACGTGCTGGCCAGCCGCTCAAAGACCGGGTGAAACTGCTCAAGCACAGCGGCAACGATTTCCTCAGCAGTTTCTTGGTTGTAGGTGTGCAAGCTGAGATTCCGCGCCCTGATCATGTCCATGAGCGTTTCCGCGTCCGCCGCATTGATCAGGCCATTTTTAAACGCCGAGCGCACCGCGTTTTTCGAGCCAATAAGCCCAATTACGCCCTGCGCCTCCAGATAATCCTTGAGCAGATTCCAGCCCAGCTCATGGGTGAACTCAAAATCTTGCACCAGCCCCTGCTTTTCCAGCTCAGAGAGCCTGCGCTGCTGCGCCAGCTCCGCCGCCTGCCGCAAGGTCTGCAAGGCCCGGAGAAAATTGTCAAGCCGCTGCTGCCAGCGCACATCTTCAGACATGGCATTGCTCCTGCCCATTTTCCAGCAGCCCGCCGATCTTCGCCAATATCTCCGCCGCTTCCTCATCAAGCTGCCGCATCTCCTCCAGTATCTCCTGCGGCTCCCGCAGCGCGGCCTCATCCTTCCGGTTCGGATTCTTCACGGAAAGATCAAAGGCAGCCTTGTCCACGGCGGCAACGTCCACCGTCCAAGAGTTCTCTGAATCCGCCTTGCTCTGCTCCAGCTCGACAAATTCCGCCAAATCGTCTTCAGAAAGCGGCCTTGTCTTGCCGAGCTTCCTGTCTAAATTGAGCTGGTAATACCATATTTTCTCAGTCGGCCTGCCTTTCTCAAAGAAGAGCACCACAGTTTTAACACCTGCGCCAGTAAACACGCCACCGGGCAAATCAAGCACCGTATGCAGGCAACAATCCTCCAGCAGCTTGCGCCGCAGACTCACAGAAGCGTTGTCTGTATTTGAAAGAAAGGTGTTTTTAATGACTATGCCAGCTCTGCCGCCTGCTTTGAGCACTGCAATAAAATGCTGCAAAAAGAGAAAGGCTGTCTCTCCGCTCTTGATAGGAAAGTTTTGCTGCACTTCAGCCCGCTCTTTGCCGCCAAACGGCGGATTTGCCAAGACCACGTTGAAACGGTCTTTCTCTTGCAAGTCACGGATATTCTCTTGCAGCGTGTTGACATGGGCAATGCTGGGAGCCTCAACACCGTGCAGAATCATGTTCATGATGCCGATGACATAGGCCAGCGATTTCTTTTCCCTGCCAAAAAATGTCCGCTTTTGCAGCGTCTCCAAATCAGCGGAACTCAGCTCGCCATGATGCCGGAGATATTCAAAGGCTTCGCAAAGGAACCCGGCGGAGCCTGCCGCGCCGTCATAGACGGTTTCCCCGATTTTCGGCCTGACCACCTTGATGATGGTCTTGATCAGCGGGCGCGGCGTGTAGTATTCGCCGCCGTTGCGCCCGGCATTGCCCATGTTCTTGATTTTGTCCTCATAGAGGCAGGACATTTCATGCTTTTCCGCATGGGAGCGGAATTTCAGCTCGTCAACCCGCTCAATCACTTCCCGCAGCGTGTGGCCGCTCTGAATCTTGTTTTTGATCTCGCTGAAAATTTCGCCGATTTTATATTGAATCGTGTCCGGCCCTTCGGCTTCCGCCTTGAACTGCTTGAGATAGGGAAAAAGCTGATGGTCAACAAACTCCTTCAGGTCGTCGCCGCTCAAGGCCGCCCGATGATCTATCTTGCCTGCCCAGTCTTTGGGAGCCGCCCACGCCTTCCATTGAAATTCCGGCTTGAGGATGGGAGCGCAGCTTTGCCCCGACAGCTCGGCTCTGTCCTGCCGCTCCTGCTCAAAGTCATCAAGATACTTGAGAAAAAGAATCCATGAGGTCTGCTCCACGTAATCAAGTTCACTGGAACAGCCAGCGTCCTTGCGGAGCGTGTCATCTATATTCTTGAAAGTTTGTTCAAACATGGGAAATCAGGCGGCGGAAGAAAGGGGGAACAAAAATCAAAGCTGCGCGGTGCGCTCAGACGGCTGCGGACGCATGGCCGCCGGTTTGATGGTCTTCAATATTTCATCTTCTTCCTGCATGGCAAAATACATGTCCCAGCGCAACTGCACATTCATCCAGAAATCGGCAGAGACTCCAAAGAATTTAGCCAGCCGCAAAGCAGTGCTGGGAGTCATGCCGCGCTTCCCGTTGACAATTTCATTTATCCGCTGATAGGAGACATTGACGGCATCGGCAAGCTCACGCTGTGTCATGCCCATTGGCTGAAGAAACTCTTCAAGCAGCATCTCGCCGGGATGCGTCGGGGTTCTGTGCGTCGGTATTCGTATCATGGCAGTCTGCGGATTCAATGATAATCAGTTATTTCAACATCAGCCGGGCCTTGTTCCGTCCAGCGGAAGCAGATGCGGTATTGATCGTTGATGCGGATGCTGTGCTGTCCCTGCCGGTCTCCGGCCAGCAGCTCCAGCCTGTTGCCGGGAGGCATCCGCAAATCCTCAAGCGCAGCCGCAGAATCAAGCTGATCCAGCTTTCTGCCCGCAATTTTCCATAAATGTTCCGGGCAGGCTTTCCTTGCCGCCTTGGTTGACCTGCCGTTGAACACCGCTTCGGCGGCTTCATGTTTGAAGGACTGGATCATGAAACCATGATAACACAAGAGCCATGCTGTCCGCAATCTTCTCAGTCACGCGGCATTTCTCCCGGCATCTTGATCAAGCCCGCGCCGCCGCCTGAGCAGGATTCTGGAGGCGAGCTGCGCAGTCCGCTGGTTCGAGTTCGGGGCTGCGTACTTCATCCGAACTTCACCTCGAACTAAATTTTTATCTACAATTTTTATAACCTTTTCAGTAGATTAACAGTGTACGCATTCGGCAGCCGCTGGATGATTCAGGCATTTTTTGCGCGTGCGAACCTCGCTGCGTACTTCACTGCGTACCAAATTTTTCAGCGTGACTGACCGGCCCGGCGTTGCGATTGCGAAAGCCGCAGGGCTGCGGCTTTACCTGCGGCTTTGCTTCCGCCGTCCGGCTCGGCAAGAAGTCTGTGCGCTTCCACGCTCCCGGAAAACCCACAATCTGGAGGTGAAGTACGCAGCCCGCTGGTACGAACTACGAGGCGTAACAGATGCCTCGCAGTTCACCTCGCACTAAATTTTCATTTGCAAATCTTATAAACATTCCAACAGATTGACAGTATCAGCATTTGACAGCCGCTGGTGCGGGTTCAGCATTTTTTGACGGTCGCACTTCGCACCTCGCACCAAATTTTTCAGCGTGACTGACCGGCTCGGCTTTGCGTTTGCGAAACCTTCAGGGGTGCAGGTTTGCCTGTAGGTTTGAGCCGCACAGAGCTGGCGAGGGAACCGGCAGACTTGAAAACTGCATCCGCCGCCGCAAATGCCCTCAAAATCAATTTTCGGAGCGGAACGCCCTGCCTTTTTGCTGCCGCTGCTCTGATCGTTGCGCCTTGGGCCTGCTGATCTCGGCTTGCGCTTGCGGAAGGCAGCAGCCCTGCAACCTTGCTGCAACCATCTCCGGCCCGGCAAGCTCCTGATCAGTCAAACGCCGCATTTTCGACAGCTTGCGAAAGCCGCTGCCCTTACGCCTGACCGTTGAGTTATTTTGCGGAAGCAAAAACGCTGCTAATGTTGCTAAACCTGCTAACGTTGCTGATATTGTTCAGCATTCGTTTGCTAACCTTTTGCTAAACTGCTGCTAACTTTTTTTGCGGAACATCGTTGCCCCAGCCCGGCGGGGCATGTTACAGTAAAGGAAGACGCGGGAAGATAACTGACAGGATGGAGGAAGAAATCATGGCGACCAAAATCAAAGAAACCCCTGTGCTGAAAGGAGAGGCGGCCCGCCGTTTTCTTGCAACTATCCGGGAGAACGAGCGGAAGAAGGTGCCGAAAGAAGACTATGAGCGGGCAAAGGAAGCGTACCGGAATTTCAAGGTAGTCTGCTGAGGAATCCTATCTGCAATTCTTTTCAGTTAAACTTCATGTCTATTTTTTTAGTTATAGCAGGTTGTGTTGTTTGCTGCTTCGTAATCACATTAACTGCAACATATATTATTGACCCGCTAATTCTCTATATTGAAAATGGCTTGCTGGCAAGTTGGATAAAAAATGTTTCGTTGCATGTTAAAAAACCGGCTTGGAAATATCGTTATTATTTGATTTGTCCAACAGGAATTCCTGCTGTTTCTTATTTTGTTTATGGATATAGCAGCAAGAGTCTTTTGTTGTCTGGTGGAATATTCCAAGCGATAGGAACTTTAAAGGCAGCTTGCAGTATATATGCTACCGCAACAAAAATATTTGACAAAAATCCTATAAGGGAATGGATACAATTCTTTCCAAGGATAAAACTAAAGTTTCGTCCATGCCCACCCTGTTTAGCAATACAGGAATCATGTGGGATAGCTTCCCTTTGTCTTGATATTGTTGAAGATAATAAGAATTCGTCTATAGACGACAGATTATATGTTATCTCTTTAAATCAAAAGATGATAAAAGAAACAGTTAATTATTTATGCAAAAGAGAAGAAAGGTATAGATTTTTAGAAGAAAGAATAGATGAAAAAATAAAAAATAAAACTTATGAAGCTGAAATAAATATTAAGTCACAACTTGAAAAAATACATCTTTCTGATTTCACCCCAACTATCATTGGTCTGGTTTGGATTGCAATTGGCGTAATTCTTGCCACTATCGGTTCATTGTAGCAACCAGCACTGTTTCACTTCCGCCGCTGCGCCTTAATCTCCTGCCATTTCCGCCAGTCATCCGGGTTGAAAATCTCGTTGACGTGATGCTCCAGCTCCTCATCTGATGCGCCCAGTTCAAGCGCGGTCTCAAAAGGCGACTGCCCATCCTGCCACCAGCGGTATTTTGGCTCGCAACCGCAGGGAATCCGCAGCCTGCCCTGATCGTCAAGATATGGAGCTTTAGGCCGGGCGGCGTGCAGCTCCTTGACCTTCCTGATGGTCTCCTTTGCCTGACCCCATTCCGCCCATTCTTTAGGGCTGGTGTTCGCCTCATTCGTAAGTCCGTCAATAACGCATTCAGGTGCGCCCAGCTCCAGCAGCTTCCTGATGCCGATCAATCCCGCCTTGATCATGGAGCCGACAACCGGCTTGTGCTTCAAGACGAATCTCTCCGCCCGCTCCCGCTCTTCGCTGCCCGCAACAGCTTCCATCAGGCGGGTTTCCCAATCAGCGGAAAACACGCCGCTTGCCGCGCTTGAGCAGGCCGCTGTCTGTTCCTGACCGGCCTTTTCGCTCTCACCCCTGCTGAAGCTGCTAACCTTGCTAACGTTCCCATCAGTGCTGACTTTGCAGACTGCTGACCCGTTGCTGACCTCTGCTGACCTTGCATCTAAAACAAACCGTTTCCGCCCCAGTCCGCCCGCCGCGTTGCGCCGATCAACAGCAGGCTGCGGCATCGCAGGAGGAATTGCGCCGCCTTGGTTCAGCCTGAACCGTTTTCTGTATGCCGTTTCCATGTCCATTTCTTTGTTTCTGCCAGCTCACCCCTGCTAAAGCTGCTAATCTTGCTAACGTCCGCATCAATGCTGGCTTTGCGGGCTGCTGACCCGTTGCTGACTTTTTGGCTGGAATGCCGCTTTAGCAAAAAGTTAGCAAAGGTTAGCAAAAGGTTAGCAAACGGATGTTGAACAATATCAGCAACGTTAGCAGATTTAGCAACTTTAGCAGCGTTTTCGCATCCGCAGAAGAATCAGTCCGCCAAAAAGCTGCTGTTTGATTCCGGGTGAACCTCCCACCATTCGCGGCTTTTCTTCCCGCTCTGGCAGGTGACAGGAGGCTTTTTCTCTCCTGCCGCAAGCTGCGGCTCCAGCAGGTGGTTGTGGGCCTTCAGCGTCTCCACCGCCTTTCGCGCTGTTCCTGCCGAGCGCACCGGGCCGCGCTGGTACATGTCCGGCAAGGCGACTGTCTTCAGCTCGCTCTCATGAATCCAGCGCAGCACCTTTTCCGCATCCAGCAGATGCGCCGCCGGATTGGACGCGCCGCAAATCCGCAGGGCCTCATCCAGATACCATGCCATAGCCTGAATGCCGCACTGCATGGCCCATTTCTCCACGGCCACTGCCGCCGGGTTTTCAAAGAGCTGCACCGTGCCAGCTATCCGGGCCGCGTGTTCCGCCGCCTTGTTCGCCAGTCCGCGCACCGGCTCAAGGGTCTGCTTAGGGCCTGTTTCCGCCTCAACCTGATTGTAGAAGGCAACCCATGCCTGCTTTGCCTCACGGCTCAAGGTCATTGCAGGCGGCTGCAATTCCTGCTTGTTGCTGTCTTCCCGGTATTGCGCCTGCTGTGACAGCAACACCTCGATACGTTCATGAAGACGCTGCACTCCTGCTGTCTCAAGGACATTGACCGCGCTGTATGCCCTGCCGCCCGCCGTGCTGGTCGGCCATGCGGCCAGCATCCGGGAGCCAAGGCCCTGATCCCGCAGAATGGGATTGCTGAAGAAGTCCAGCCCCACCTTGTCCAGCATCATCAGATGCACAGCCAGCCGCCGCCCGCGCAGGCTGCTGGCCCCGTCCATGACCCGGATTCTGTCCACCGGAGAACCGTCCCAGAACTTGGACAAACCCGCTGCCGTGGCAAGGATGGTTTCCTGCCGCATTCCGTGGCCTCCTGTCACCTGCCCGCCCTCATCGGCAAACAGGCCCTTGGACGGCACACCCGCCTGAAACAACTTGTACATGCCCTCAAAGGTGAAGTCAGAAACGAGCCGTTTCTGATCAAGCGGCTTTTTCGGCTTTCGCCGCTGCAATTGCTCAAGGGCAAACTGCTTTTCTTCGGCACTCCGCTTGCCGTCATTGATCAGAACAGACTTTTCCTTGTCCCATGCCGCCAGCTCCATTTCATAGAGGGCGCACAGGCTGTCCATGTCCTTGTCCGCCTGATATTCCGCTTCCCGGTGCGGCCTCAGCACCACCTGATCAACAGCGGACTTGCGCTCGCCGGTGGCGGCTATGGTCAGCAGGAAGAGGGAGAGCGGAAAGCCGCGCCCGTCAATAAGCATGTCCCGCAGCGGCTGCGCGGCAAGATTGGCCGAAGCAAGCACGCATTGAGCAATCAGGGCATCAGGAGCCTGCACCGCCTGCTGAATGTCCCGGCAGGCCGCCTCCATCACCGGCCCCAGCACATGAAAAGGGAAAGGTTCAGACAGCTCATTTTTCTTGATCAGCGGCAAGGGACTGTCCGGCTGCTCTTTAGCATGTCCAACCATGCCGCCCAGCCGCTCCAGAACAGCCTTGCCCGCCTGTTCCGCCTTCTTGAACTGCTCCTGTATCGCTTCGGCGGACAGGTCGTTGAAATCCTTTTTAACGGGCTTGTCCGTGAAGCAGGAATCATCAGGAACAACAAGAAAAACGGACATGTATTTATTGCTGTTCCTGACACGCTCCGCCGCTTTCAATGCCGCCCGCTGCCCGGTGAAGGTTGTGTCCGAATCAACCAGAACAAAAACTTGGCTGAACCTTCCGTGCATGTTCCCCATTTCGGCAAGGTTGCCCGCATCGCCGCAGACCATGCCGCTGTAGCCCATAGCCAGCATTGCGGAAAGCGTGGTTTCTAAACCTTCGCCTATGACAAGGCTGCGGCTGTCGTTGTACAGCAGCACGGCAAGGCCCTTTTTCGCCCCCTGATAACGGGTTTCGCACTTCCGGCCCTCAGCATCCAGCAGGGTTAAATGGACGGCTTCCGGGGCTTCTGCGGCCTCTGCTGCAAAAGGGTGCCGCATGGCGCAGACTATGGAGAGCTGGCCTTTATGTTCGTTCAGGCGCATATTCAGGGGAATCTCTTCCAGCTCAATTCCCCGCAGAGCAAACGCCTTGCGGATGATCTCCGCCGCTTCCTTATCGTGTCTGGAATTGCTCCAGATATGAGCGGGCAGGTTGTTGTTGTCCTTGGCTTTGCCTCCAGCCGGGCTTACGGAGCCATTCAGCGGCCTGCGCTGGCCGTTCGCTAGCTCCCACTCAGGCAGCAGTCCTCTGGCCCGCAATTCATCTTTCACGGCCTGATAACCGCAGCCCGCATGACAGTGAACCGTTATGCCGTCTGCGCTGTCCGTAATCGACAGAGACGGGTTCTTGTCTCCATGCGCCGGGCAGCAGGTCAGCCAGCCGCCCCCGTTCTTCTTCTCCTTGCCATTGCCCAGCGCGTGGGCTATGTTTTCCGCCAGACTCATGCTGCCGCCCTCCTTGTATCCTTTGACATTGAGGAAAGAGCAGAGTAAACAGAGAACAACCTTGTCCTGCAAAGGAACTGGCGAGCGTTCCGGGGCCGAAGGCCTGGCAGCGAGACAGCCTCGGAACGCGCTTTTCCATTGCAAAACCGGTTGATTACCTGTATAATATCTCTGCGTTCAAGTTGACTTCGTTGTTTTGGCCGCTGATCTCTTCCCAGATCATGCGGCTTTTCTTTGGCCGTCATGCCTTCCCTCCTGCTCCCGCTTCGGAATAATCCGGTGCCCTTCCATGAAGGCAACTACGTCCTCAACCTTGTAGCGGATGGATGACCCTATTTTTGAATAGGGGATGCCCTTGCACTGGCAGCGGTCGTTCCGCAAGCTCTGCACGGCCCGGCCTGTCATCGTGGAAACTTCCTTCTCGTTAATCCATTTCGGGGTTGTCATGGTTTCACCTTGTGTTGAGTGAGTGTTCAGGCAGCTCTGCCTTGTTCCTTCGTATTGTATCGTTATACTGCTGAGAGGCTGAAAAAACCGTTCCCTTAATACGGACGTAATAAATTACATGAGTAAAATTAAAATGTTGCCTGATTTTAACCTTGAAAAAAATGTGCTAGGCTTTTGCAGAGCTGAATTGCCCAAGCTGTGCGAGCGGAAAAGGAAGGGGATAAGCGGGGAGTAAAGAACAGTGCGTTCAAAAGGTTATGGCTTTTTGGAGGGTATCAAACTTTTCCAGTAATTTTCTAAAATTGCGGCCCTCTTTTTCCTCGGTTGATATAGTTCGTTAAGTTTTTCCAATTCTTCATGAAGCTCATAGAGAGCATAATTAAGGTCGTTGCGATTGCGCCACCAGTTTTTAACTTTGCGTAATTCTGAATAAAGGGACTTTCTCGCTGAATCAATACTGCTGTAGGGAAATTCCTGCTGCACTCTTTTAAGAGCTTCTTCCCGACTCTTTCCTTCGTTGCGAACCAGGCGGACATATCTCATGTACGCCTGACGATGGTCAGTGGTCTGTCTGTTTCCCTTCTTTCCGCTGCTCAGGCCCAATGCCTGCACCACCCGCGCATTCCGTTCATGCGAATCGTCGTCATCATTTATTTTTTTGTAGGCTTCACGGGCGGCGGCAAGCTGCTTTCTTAATTCTTCATTTTCTTTCATCGCCTTACTGAAATAGTATTTATCAAGTTCTGCATCCATAGCATATTGTTGGATAGTGTCCCGTAACGGCTCAGGAAGGCTGGAAAGATGCTTGTCTCTTGTCCATAAAGGTGAGACTATTGGATATTTAGGGCGTTCTATCGGAGGATTTCCAAAAAATATTTGATATTCCCTTAGAATGTTTCTGACTGGTTGCAGGTATCCCGGCAGGAGATCAAGCATTTCTTCCCGCGCAGCACGGAAGCTGTCGTCCAGCTTTATTTCATAGGGATAAATACAATTTATTTTGTTTGCTTTTAAATATTCGCATGTAATTTCTCCGTTACTTACACGCTGGTATCTCTGTAAACACTGATTGCACATATCATCAAGTTTTTGCCTGAATTCTTCAGACACCTGCCCGGTCAGCTCCATGTATTCATGAGTTGCCTTGTCTAAAAAATCATGATGCTGTGCGGCAGCCTTGAGCACTGCTTCTTTTTTATCCATGTATTCCATAGCAATGTTCCCCCCTTCAGTTCCCTGCTTCTTTTTTGTCCTTTCCCGCCAGCGCATCTTCCAATATCCCGCTGACCTCATTTGAGGCCCGCTGCATGGCCTCATCCCTATAATGAGCATACCGCTGCGTCATCTGCGGGCTTTTGTGCGTCATCAGCTTTTGCAGCGTGTACATGTCCACCTTGCCGCTGCTGGCAAGCATGGTGGCGTACACATGCCGCAGCCCGTGCAGCGGGCGGAAGCTCTCCGGCAGCCCGGCAGCCTTTTTGATCTCCCTCGACTCTCTGGCTATGTCCTTGCGCGGCCCGCCGTCTCTGGCCGGAAAAACATATTCGCCGCCCTGCTTCGGAATGGATTGCAGCAGCTCCCGTGCGCTGCTGTTCAGCGGGATTTTCTGGCTCTTGCCGCCCTTCGGCTCCCGGATATGAATGAATCCCCGCTCAAAATCCACGTCCTGCCATTGCAGCTTGAACAGCTCGCCCCGCCGCATTCCGGTGAACAACGCCAGCCGCATCATGTTTGCCGCCGCAATATGATGCGTTTCATCCAGCACCTTAAAAAGCCGCTGAAGCTGCTCAGGGCTGAGGTCTTCAGTCTTGATGTTGTCCACTGCTGGCATTTCAATCTTGAACGCCAAGGGCGCAACCCAGCCGTGGCCACAGCCGAAATTGACAATCCGCTTGAGCAGGGTCAAAACATGCTTGACGGTCTGCGGCGAATGCGTCTTCAGCAGGCTGATCCGCAGCCGGTCTATGTCCAGCTTGGAAATTTTGCCGGGTTCTTTGTCGCCGAAGGGCTGTTGCAAATGGTTCTCATATCTGCCAAGATCAGAACGGGCGGACATGTTGTCCCGCAGCTGCGCCCGGTATTCCTCCCACAGCCTGCCAAGCGTCCAGCAATGCCTGACTTCCTCAGCAGCTTTGCGGGCCTCCCGGTTGCTCGGCTCTCTGCCCTCCATCCGTTCGGCGCGAATGCCCGCAGCTCTGGCCGGGGTCATGTCATCCTGATATTGACGGCCCGCCTTCTCTTCAATCAGCTTTCCGTCCTTCCGGTAGCGGATGTAATAAATCCGCTCCGGCCTGCCCGCCTTCGCCGCTGTCCCTTCGATGTAGAACACTCCGGCATATTTAGTTTTGCACCTCTTCATGCTCGCCATAGCTGATTCCTGCTGCTATCCTTTTTTGAGGCGGGGGAGATGCTCCCCATATCATTCCCCACGAACATGCTTAATATACTTGCATCCTCCGGTAAGTCAAGAGAAAGAAATAATCCTGTAGTTACAGGTTATAGTATAGAACAAGAGAAGGAGGGGTAAAACGAGGGAGGGGGTATTTATCGGCCTTCTAAGCCGTAGGTTGCAGGTTCGAGTCCTGCTTGGCGCGCCAGTGATCAGCTTCCGATCTATTTCTCACATTTTTTCGTGGTGCTGCCTTATGTTGGCCGCCTCGCCGCCGCCCGCAGCAGCCCTGCCGCCCATTCCGGCGCACCCGGAGCAAGCACGTGGGTGTACAGGGCCAGCACATTGTTTTTCAGCAGGCCGTCGCGTTTGCTCTGAAAACCAGTGCCCCGCTCCATGCGCAGGGCCAAATTTTCCGGTGCGCCGTCCCAATTTTTGACAACGGAATAGCGGAATTCATGCCCCTTGATCTGCGTGCCGACGGGATAAAAGGGGTTTTTCCGCTCAACCGTGAAGGCGGTGTAGCCATGCGCCTGCGGCTTGTCCGACATGGCGAAAGTGACCGGAAAGACCCCGGCCAGCGGGTATTCTGTCCCATCGACGATGATCGAGCGGCCAAGGAAAATCAGGCCGCCGCATTCGGCGTAAATCGGCAGGCCGCGTTCCGCCGCTTGGCGGACAGATTCGCGGAAGGATGCATTTTCCGCCAGCCGTCCTGCGCTGGTTTCCGGGAAGCCGCCGCCGATGTAGAGCGCGTCCAAACCGTCGGGCAGGCGGTCGGCGGTCAGGGCGTTGATTGTGATCAAGTCCGCCCCGCCCTCGCGCAGAGCATCAAGATTTTCCTGATAATAAAACTGAAAGGCCGCGTCGCGGAGGATGCCGATGCGCACTTTGGCCGTGCCGCTGGCCTCCTGCAAAACGGGCGGCGGCTCGAAACAGCGCGGCTCCGCCAAGCGGGTGATCAGGTCGAGATCAAAATGCGCCTCAGCCAGCGCGGCAAGCTGACTCACCGCCGTCTCAGCGTTCGCGTCGCCGTACTCTTGATGCGGAATTACGCCAAGATGGCGCATGGGGAAGATGTCCTCAGTCAGACGCGGAATGACCCCGGCCACCGGAATGCCCGTGTCCTGCTCCACCGCCTGTCGAACAACCTGTTCATGGCGTGGCGAGGCGATTTGATTGAGAATAACCCCGGCGATGCGCACCCGCTTGTCCAATTCGCGGCAGCCCAGCACCATCGCCGCGACCGTGCGCGTCGCTTTGCTGCAATTGACCACCAGCAGCACCGGCAGGTCGAGCAGCACCGCCAGCTCGGCGGTGGAGAACTCGCCGTCAGCGGTCACGCCGTCGTACAAACCTCGGTTGCCCTCAATCAGGGCGAAATCCGCGCCCGCCGCATGACGGCGGAAGGATTCCGTAATCGCCGCCGCGCTCATCAGGAAGGGGTCGAGATTCCAGCAGGGCTGGGCAGCGGCGGCGGTCAGCCAGCCAGCGTCGATGTAATCCGGCCCTTTTTTGAACGGCACAACCCGCTGGCCGCGCCGCCGCAAAGCCGCCGCCAGCGCGACCGAAGCTACCGACTTGCCGGAGCCGCCGCTCAGTCCAGCGATGATGAAGCAGCGGGTTGCAGAACTTTTCTTGTTCATCTCTTCCTTAATGTCCATCCCGGCCAAACTCGCCCCACAGCCGCCGGTACATGCTGTTCAACGCGTCCTCAAGCTGCTGCCGATATTTTTCCACCGTCTCAGCGGTCAGTTCCGGCTCAACCCAGATCGGCTCGCCGTATTCCAAAATCATCGGGCTGAAGGGCAGAGGAATGAGAGTGCGGTCCCACGAATTGAAGGCCTTGCAGCGTTTCGCCGCCCAGACGATGGGCATAATCGGCGCGCCGGATTTTGCAGCCACGAGAATCGCACCCGGCTGCGCTTTCAGCGGCGGGCCTTGCGAGCCGTCAGCGACGATGCCCGCGTTTTTCCCCAGCCTGACCTGATCCACCATGCCTTTCAAAGCGCGCACGCCGAAGCGGTTGGACGAGCCGCGCACAGTCTCGAAATTGAGCAGATGAGCCACGCGGGCGATGTATTCGCCGTCCTTGCTCGCGCTGACCATCGTCACGCCCGGATGCCGCCGCATGTGGTGGAGCGAATACAATACAGAATAATGCCATATAGCTATGATCGCTGCGCCGTGTGCTTGCGCCGCGTGCAACTGCTCCTGGCCGCGCAGTTCAAGACGGCAGGTGCGGAACCAAAGCGAGGACAGGGCAACATACAGCCGTGGCACAACGGCTATTGAGGTTTTGTAGAGCAGATCAGACAAGTTTGTTATTTAGGGCAATATTTTTCTGTAAACTGCTTGGTGATCGCTCCAAGCCGCGCATCCAAGATAGAATACACCTTTTCCTCAATCCAAGCAGGAACGCCTCCGTAAAAACTCTCGGCTATGCCGCCGGTGATGCAGGCAATGGTGTCTGAATCGCCGCCAAGCGAAATGGCATTGCGGAGCGCATCTTCAAAATCTGTCGCATCCAGAAAAGCGCGGATGGCTTGCGGCACGGTTTCCTGCGATGATTCAGTAAATTTATATGTTGGCCTGATTTCATCTATATGACAGCTCATGTCATAGCCGAAACTTGTCTCGACATACTTGCGGATTTCTGCTTTTGTCCTGCCAGTGCGGGCAAGGAATATCGCGGCGGCAGTCGCCTGTCCGCCTTTGATGCCTTCAGGATGATTATGCGTGACCGCCGTGAATTCCGCCGCCTTTTTCAGCACCGTGTCTAAGTCATCAAACGCCCAGCCTGCCGGACTGATCCGCATCGCCGCGCCATTGCCCCAGCTGTTGTACGGTTCAGGATTTTTACTCTGCGCCCATATCATAAATCTGCCTCCGTATCCGGCGGTTGGATACAGATCGCAGAAGGTTTGGAGATTTTCGACATACGGCGTGCCGGTGAGCAGGGTGTCGGCTAAGGCAACAGTCAGCACTGAATCATCCGTGAAAAAGCATTTCTCTGTAAAGAGAGGAACATCTTTCGATTTGACATTATGCCATTCGTAGATGGAACCGGCTATGTCTCCTGCAAGTGCGCCAAGCATTTCATCCTCCTGTGAAAATACATTGAATTTCATTTGTCGCTGTTCCCGGCCAACTTCTCCTTCAGCCGCTCAATCGTCCACTCCAGCCGCTCCTCAATGGCCCCTTCTTGGCCCGGCACGCGGCAGGGTTTGAGATGAGCGCGGATATCTTGCAGCGTCGTCACATCCTCCTGTTTGCCAGTATATTCCAAATTCCACAGGGCAAGGTCAATGGCTTGGAAGGCGGTGTAGGGGAAGGGCGAAGGCAGGTCTGCTGGGTCGAAATCTTGGTGCGCTTGGATGATTTTGCCGATCAGGGCAGCATCAGCTTTGGCGGCGAGAGCGCGTACAGCTCCTTGCCGGACGTAATGCAGCGGATGGCCGAGCAGCTTAATGCCGCGCTCTGTTGGGGCGATGCGGGCCAGTGCGCTGCCGAGGCGGTATTCCCTTTCCTGCCACCACGCATCATTTTTGTCCGCGATGCCGCCGCTGTTGTGGTCGCGCTGCTCACGCCATTCCGCTTTGGCCTGCTCCAGCTCGTTCAGCTCCTTTTCCATATCTCTGAGGGCTGGTTCATAGTTCATGCGGCCAAGCCAGAAGAGGCAGCGTGAGCGCAGGGCTTCCTCCTTGCTGCGGTCGAATTTGGGCAGCAGTTTGAGCAAGAATTGTGCGCATTCTTCCCGCCCGGTATTGCCAAGGGCATCGATGGCGGACAGGCGGGTGCTGGTTTTCTGCTGCTGATCGTTGATCAACCTGGAAAGAGCGTTGCGGACACGCTGATCCAGCTCTGAAAAATCTGCCGCCTTTTTCTCGCCCCGGAAGGAAATGAGCTGGCCAAGGCTGGTGACAGCCGTTTCCCGCATGTCCAGATCAGGATGCTGAAGCAGGGCCAGCAGTTTGTCTGCCGACATCCATTCAGGATAAAATTCAGCAGCAAAGCCAATGGCTCTGGCCGCCTCCTGCGCCACATCCTGATCCGCATCATCCATGAGCTGGGCAAGCAGCTTTGCGGCCTGTTCGGTGAAAACAGGAGCAAGAAGTTGGGCCGCCTCTTTTCTCTCGTCAAAATTGCTGACAGCTTGTTTTTTCAGTGCATCCTTGAATGCCTGCTCCTGCCAGGCCTGAAGCTGAGGAGAAAAATTATTCATCCTGGCCAAAGCAAGGGCTGCTTGAAGCAGCACGTCGTCTGAATTGCTGTCTGCCAAGAGCCTGACGATCTCCGGCGCAGCCGATTCCGCCTTCAGCTGGCCAAGGGCTGAGGCTGCCGCACTCCGCACGTCTTTATAACTGTCCTCTTGAAATTCTTCATTCAGGAACCTGATGATCTCGTCTGAATTATCATACGTCAAGCTATCTGTCAGCAGCCTGATGATCTCCGGCACAGCCGATTCCGCCTTCAGCTCGCCAAGGGCTGAGACTGCCTCACTCCGCACATCTTTATTACTGTCCTCCAAGAGCTTGACGATTTCCGGCGCAGCGGATTCCACCTGCAACCGGCCAAGGACTTCCGCTGCCGCATTCTGCACGCTTGACTCGCTGTCCGTCAAGAGCTTGAAAATTTCCGGCACAGTCTTGTATGCCTTCAGTTGTCCGATGGCTTTGACTGCCTCACTCCGCACGTTTGAATTGCTGTCCTCCAAGAGTTTGATAATCTCCGACACAGCCGATTCTGTCTTTAGCTGGCCAAGCGCTGAGGCTGCCGCACTCCGAACTTGCCAATCGCTGTCCGTCAACAGATTGACAATCTCAGATTCAGCCGTGTACGCCTTCAGTTGGCCGAGGGCTTTGACTGCCTCGCACCGCACATTTGAATCGCTGTCGGCCAAGAGATTGACAATCTCCGGCACAGCCGTGTACGCCTTTAGCTGGCTAAGGGCTTTAACTGCCGCTCTCTGCACTTCCCAATTGCTGTCCGGCAAGAGCTTGACGATCTCCTGCGCAGCCGTGACCGCCTTCAGCTGGCCGAGGGCTTTAACTGCCTCGTGCCGCACTTCCCAATGGTTGTCCGCCAAGAGCTTGACGATCTCCGGTGCAGTCGTATACGCCTTCATATGGCCGAGTGCAGAGGCTGCCGTACATTGAACGTATGAATCTACATATGAATCGCTGCGGTACATCAAAAGTTTGACGATCTCCGGCACAGCCGTGTCCGTCTTTAGCTGGACGAGGGCTATAATTGCCGCTGTCCGCACAGGTGGATATGCGTCCGGCAAGAGCTTGACGATCTCCTGCGCAGCCATGTGCGCCTTTAGCTGGCCGAGGGCTAAGGCTGCCGCGCTCCGCACTTCCCAATCGCTGTCCTTCAAGAGATTGACGATTTCCGGCACAGCCATGTCTGCCTTCAGCTGGCCAAGGGCTGAGGCTGCCGCACTCTGCACATTTTTATCACTGTCCTTCAAGAGTTTGACAATCTCCGGCGCAGCCGTGTCCGCCTTTAGCTGGCCGATGGCTTTGACTGCCGCACTCCGCACGTCTGAATTGCCGTCCTTCAAAAGCGTGACAATCTTTGAAACGGCATTCAGTTCAGCAAAGGCTGCGACAACCGCTTTCTTCAGCTCCGCGCCGCTCTGCTTTTCAAGCACCTTCGACAGCAGGGCGAGACTGGCCTTTGTCCGCGCCTGCGCAAAGTGTTTTGGAAGCAGATTTATGTTATCCGTTTTGTTATCCTGCAAAATTGCTTCAGCAATATCTCTCCCTTTTCCGTACAGTCCCGCCTCAATATATAAAGGAATGCGGGAAGCAAGCGGAACTTTTTTGGTCAAATCCAGCTGACTGCTGCGCTTGTCTTCAATTATTCTCCGGTCAAACTTTTTGTCCGCTTCAATCTCAGAGCGGGTAAAATAAACTTCATGGAGAAACCTCCGCTGATGAAATATATCCCGGCCTGTCATTGAGCCTTTATACACTTCAATCCGATCAGAAATGCTTTCCTTCGGACTGAGCTGTAAATACCGGCCATAATAATTCACCCGCCAGTTGTTGCCCGCAAAAAGCAGTCCGCCTGCAATCAGCACCGCCGCGCTGCCAATCGCCAGCCGTTTCCTTCGCTGCCGGTGCTTGAATTCCCGGTTCCATTTATCAATGGATTCAGAAAAAATATCGTGATACAGCTCGTACCAAAACTCCTCACCCCGCTTCTGCCGCCGCAGCACCGCACAGTCTTGCAGCTTATCCAAAACAGCTTGCAGCTCGTGTGCGGCAGCGCGGGTCAGCTCGGCCAGCCGCGCCAGCGGATGCGCCACCTTGGTGGCCCGCTGCCCGATAAGATGATCAAAGGCGGCTGAGGCAAGAGCCTGATCTTTCTTGCTGAATCGCTGAATTTTGCTCAGGAAATAGCTCTCTAAAATACCCTTGGCCCGGCCAGCCTGCTCATAGGCCTTCTGCGTGATCTGCTTGGCCGCCTCGTCCCGGTGATGCTGCCACAGCTCTTGGCAGACGATCTGCAAATGCGGCGGCTCCACCAGCAGCGGCAGCTCGTTCAGGTTGAGCAGCTCCTGCACGCCGAACTGCCGCTCCTGCTCGCGCTTGGCCAAATCGTTCAGCACCTCCTCCAGCAGCGATTTGCCGCCTTCCTGCTGCTCAAAACGCCAGCCAGTCGGCTTCAGCGGCTCCTCAATCGCCAGCCGGGCCTGATCGCGGGTCAGCTTCTCCAAACGGAAATAGCTGTCAAACACGCCGGGCAGATAGGGCTTGAAGGCGTTCAGCTCCAAGGCGAAATCCTCGCGCATGGAAAAGACAAAGGAGGCAGGCAGACTGCGGTCAAGAACCGCCGCACTCAATTCCTCGATGAAGGGCAGAAACTCGGCCCGAAACCGCTGGTAGTTGAAAAATTCCTCGAACTGATCGAGCAGAATGATCTGCTGGCCACTGCTGAAGAGCGTGCAGGCGCGGAGGATGTTTTTCAGCGAAACATTGTCCTTGTGCGGCTCGCCGTAATGCTCGCTCACCGCCTGTTTGAAGGCCTGCGGCGAAGCGGCCCAGTCGCGGTGATAGATCAGCTCGATGTTGCTGTCCTCGCGCAGGACAGGCATGATGCCCGCTTGCAGCAAAGAGCTTTTGCCTACGCCGCTGGCCGCTAAAAGCAAGGTCAGGCGGTTGGCGCGGATTTTATCCAAGAGAATGCTGATTTCGCGGTCGCGGCCAAAGAAGCGGTCTTTCTCCTGCTCAGTGAACGGCTTCAGGCCGATATACGGCTGAAAATTGGCATCTGCCTGCGGTAAGGAATTCATAAGGCGGCCTCCAAGTTCTGCACAAACTCGGTCAAAGCAAGATCGTGAACTTTCACTTTTTTCGCCTGCCAGAAATTACGGGCAAACTCAGAACTGTTTTCCTGCACAACAAGGGCCGAGGCATCCGGGTGCTGCATGTCGCGCAGAAATCTGACCAGCAGACGTTCCTCCCAGCTCTCTGGGTGATGCCCCAGAAACCACAGGGAGCAGAGAGAGCTTTTCAGCCTGCTGCTGATGTAGTCAGGAAAGAGCTTCTGCTGCTCCATCACCTTGTTGAACATGAAATAATCCCGCTCCGCCAGCAGCAGGTGCTCCTGCCCGCCGACTATGCCGCCGCGCAGCCGGTAGATGACTGCTTGGCCGTTCTCCAGCGGCGCATGGGCGGAAACGTTCTCCGGGGTGCAGACGCTTGCTGTTCCATCCGCTGCGGTCAGCAGGCATTTTCCTTCTTCCATATTCGGGTAGATTTCAACAAAGCTGCGCCGCCGCGCCCGCAGGCTTTCCTGAAGCAGGCAGTCGTAGCAGGTTGAAATGACGATGAACGGCTTGTCCAAGCGGGCCAGCAGCTCGTGCAGACTGACAGCAGGACTTTTTTTGTTCAGCAGCTCACGCAGCGAGTCAACCAAATCCTTCCGATTGCTCTCCGGGGCAATCAGCTTCTGCTCGCAGAGTTCGGACAGCGGGCCGGGAAAGTCCTCTTGGCAGAGATGCCGTTTGATCTCAGCAGTGGAAGGCAGCAGTGCGCCGAGCAGATGCGAGGTTTCCTGGCCAAGACAAAGGATGACTTCGCCTCTGGCAAGCTGTTTGGCCAGCCGAGGATAATCAGGCCCGGCGACCGCGTTTTTGCTTTTTTTATCCAATGATTCCAAAAAACGGACAAGCGTTGCCCATTCCTCAGCTTCCGCCGCCGCATTGCCTATTTTTTCCAGCAGCTCCTCGTCGCTGGAGCCGATTCCTTCCTCCTCCATCCGTTTGAATTCGCTGCGGGCGATGTCGCAGAGGCTGTCGGCAAGCTCGAAATCCATAAGCAGGCTGCGCAGCTGTTTCTTGGCCCGCGCAATGCTGTCAGCAGGTGCTGCGTCAGGACGCAGCGCGGCAAAAGCAGGAATAAGCCGCTCAATCTCTGGGTAAATGCTTTTCAAATTGGAGACAGCCACTGCATGGCCGCGCTGGCCAGCGGCAGGATCAGCATTATGGCTGACAACCGCGATCAGCCCGCCTGCCTCATCGCAAAGCGGCGAGCCGCTGTAGCCGCCTTGGAGCTTGGAAAATTCATCGTCGTCAACATGAATGTCCCACGCCTCAATGCTTTTGAGGCCCACCGCCTTGAACGCAATCGGTTTTCCCAACCGCCCGCGAATATCCCGGAGTACGTAATTTTCCCGCGCTCCCAGATGCGGGCCGTAGCCGAAAATCTGAAACGGCAGCTCTGGCTTTCCTTTCGCTGGCCGATTGAGCAGTGGCGGTGCCTCGCCGTTCCATGCAATACGCAGCAGAGCAAGATCAACCGCGTTAGATGCGCCTACAGCCTCAATTTCAGCTTCATGCGGAACAGCATCCTCGCCGCTGGCGATGACTCTGCCGCCAAGCTGCTCCACCACATGGGCGCAGGTCAACAGAAGGAGCTTTCCTTCTTGCTGCGCCACAGCAAAGCCGGTGCCGAAGGCTTTTTTGCTGCCGTCAGCACTGGTCAGGAGGAAAATTGCCCGCTTGTCGATTGCCATTTTCAGGGCTTATCCGCTTTTGGCGAAATAGACAGCTTGATCTTCAGATTGGCACTGCCGTTCGCCTTGGCCAGAAAAACTGAGCCTTCAGCGGAAAAACCAAGCTGAAGTTCGACTTCCGCGCTGGTGATGGACATTTCTTTGTTCAGCTCGCTCCAAACTGCTGTTAGCGGATGACAGACTTTGAGCAGCAGCGGACGAACGCTGTCAATTGTTTTGTCAACTTTCTCCGGTATTCCGCCAGAAATTTGCCGCACTTGATCGGGCGGCAATTCCACTTCTACAAGAAATTGGTCTTCAAGTTCAACAAGCTGATTGGACATGATGCAGGTTCTCCTTTGAAGTTAATGCGAAAGTGTCATTCAACAGGCTCAGGGCGCGTTTGTTATTGCTGCTCTGTTTGATGTCTTTTCCTTGACGGCGCCAGCAGCCCGCCGGGCCGAAAAATCATCATCAGAACCAAAGTTGCGCCGAAGGCCAGCATCCGGTAGTCGGCCAAGGCGCGCAGATATTCCGGCAGGAGGATGAGCAGCAGGGCGGCGATGATCACGCCGGGAATGGAACCCATGCCGCCCAAAACCACGATGCAGAGTATGACCGCCGATTCCATGAAGGTGAATGAGGCCGGGTTGACAAAGGTGGTTTTGGCGGCGAAGAGCACTCCGGCCATGCCAGCCCAGAACGCGCCGGAGGCAAAGGCGGCCAGCTTGATCTTGGTTTTGTTGATGCCCATTGCCCGGCAAGCGGTTTCATCCTCGCGCAACGCGGCCCAAGCACGGCCAATGCGGGAATTTTGCAGGCGGCTGGTGGCGAAGACGGTGAGGATGACCATCAGCAGCATCAGATAATACAGATACGTCAGGGACTGGTCGAGCGTCATCTTCAGGCCGAAAAAGCCGGGCCGGGGAATGCCGGAAATGCCGCTCGGCCCTTGCGAGAACGCTGTCCAGTTTTCCAGCACAAGGCGGATTATTTCGCCAAAACCAAGGGTGACGATGGCAAGATAATCGCCGCGCAGCCGCAGCACCGGAAAGCCAAGCAGGATGCCGAAGAGTGCCGCCAAAAGGCCGCCAATCGGCAGGGCTGTCCAAAAGCCGATGCCGAAATGCAGGTTGAGCAGGGCATACGAATACGCCCCGACCGCGTAAAAAGCGACGTAGCCGAGATCAAGCAGTCCGGCCATGCCGACCACGATATTCAGGCCAAGTCCCAGCAGCATATAGAGCAGGGCGGTGCTCATGATATTGACTTGGTAGGTCGAGACCAAATGCGGGAAAACGGCTGCCGCCAGCAGCAGGGAGGCGAGCGCGGTCAGGCGGACTGCCGTTTTGTCGAAGAGCCGCAGCTGTTCTCGCGGAGCGGCGTATTTTTTCTTTGCCTTGACAGCCGCAACGGCATGGCCTGCCAATGAGCCGAGAAATCCAGCAGCGGCGGCATAGAAAAGATTCTGCCACCGCCAGATGATAACACGCTCATCAGGATTGACCTTGATCACCAGCAAAGGAAAGGTGAGGAAGGCGAACCAGAGGGCAGTGAAGGCGGCTTTTTTCAAATGAGCGAGCAGCATGGTGATCAGATGCTTTCTTCCAGCTTTTTTTGCACCGTTGGGAAGAGCCGCATGTCGGTGTGCGGCAGGAAGAGCGCGGCCATGTAATGCTGCATGAAGTCCTGATTTTCGGACAGCTCCATGTTGGTCATGAGCTGGCGCACGCCCTCGCGCTCGCGGAAGCGGCTCATGTCGCACATGCTGATCTGGCAGCCGAGGAGCGAGGCGTTGCCGAGATAGTAGAAATGCTCGCGGTCTATGTCCGGCAAAAGGCCGATGCAGATGGCCTGCTCCAGATCAAGATACGCCCCGAAGTTGCCTGCGAGGATGACCTGATCCAGATCGGCGAAGCTGAGGCCAACTGATTCCAACAAAGTCTGGTAGCCCGCATACATCGCGCCTTTCGCCCGCATCAGGTTGTCTATGTCCACCTCGGTGAGGATGATATCCTCGCCGATCATCGAATTGTGCTTCCAAGCAAGGACATACTCCCAGCCGCTGCTGCCTTGACGGACGCGGGGCGTGTCGAGGTCATGGCGGAACTTGCCCTGCTGATCAATGACCTTGTTTTCGAGCAGCTCGGCGACAATGGCGATCAGGCCGGAGCCGCAAATGCCGCTCGGCTTGGTTTGCCCGACCGTGACCAGCATCGGCTCCAGCGTTTCCGGGTGAATCTGGAATTTCTCAATCGCCCCGGCTGAGGCCCGCATTCCGTACTGAATGCCGCCGCCCTCAAAGGCTGGCCCGGCGGAACAGGCCGCGCAGACGAGCCAATCCTTGCCGCCGACGACAATCTCGCCGTTGGTGCCGATGTCAATGAACAGACTGACTTTGTCCGATTTGGCTATCTGGCAGGCGTGCGCGCCGGAGACAATGTCGCCGCCGACATACGAAGCCACGCAGGGATAGAGAAAAAGCCGGGTGGACGGATGGGCGTGAATGCCCAGCTCCGCCGCGCGGGTGAGGGGAAATTCGCTGACGCTGGGCACATAGGGAGCCTCGCGCAGGTATTTCGGATCAATGCCGAGCAGCAGATGCGACATCACCGTGTTGCCTGCGGCCATCATATAGGCGATGTCCGACGGGCTGATGATCAGCTGGCGGCAGATATCCTCGATGATGCTGTTGATGGTGGCCACGACCTTGGCCTGCAAGGTTTTCAGGCCGCCGGGCCGGGCCGCATAAATGATGCGCGAGATGACATCTTCGCCGAAGCTGATCTGGCCGTTGTAGGCCGAGGATTCGGCCAGCACCTCGCCGCTGTGCAGGTCGAGCAGCACGCCGGAGCAGGTGGTGGTGCCGATGTCAATCGCCAGGCCGTAGAGCTTGCCGGTGGTGTCGCCCGCCTCAATGTCGATGATGCGGAACGGATCGCCTTTGTGCCGCCCGCGCAGGAAGAGGAGCGTCACCTTCCAGTCCGCCTCGCGCAGGGTTTTGGGCAGATAGGTGATGAGCTGCGGCAGGTCATAATACGGATCACGCGGGTCAGGCCAGTGCTGGCGGATGCCGCGCATCACCCGCTGCATGTCGGCGATGTTGTCCTCGATGGTCGGCGACGGCAGCTCCAGATAGAGCTTGCTCACCGGCGGATCAACGCTCCATGTGCCGACCAAGCTGTCCAAGGCTTTGGCGGAGATGGCGCGGGTGGTCTTCGGCTTGCGCTTCAGCGCCTTGCCGCCTTTCGTGGTCAGCTCCGGGATCGTCACTTCCACGTCCGACTCCACCACCGAACGGCAGGCCAGCCGGAAGCCCTTGTCCCAGTCCTCCTGCTTGAGGTTGGCCTTGTCCGAGCGGACTTCGCCCTTGACCAGCACCTTGCATTTGCCGCAGACTCCGTCGCCGCCGCAGCAGGCATGGACATAGACTCCGGCCCGCGCGGCGGCGTTCAACAACGTGTCGCCTTTGTTGACAACGGCGGTGATATGGTCGGGCAAAAACGTGATCGTGTGCTTCATGCAAGGCTCCGTTAGTGTGCGCTGAAGAAAGAAACTGTTGCGGAAACAAGAGAGTATAGCATGACACAGGCGGTTCGGCAACAAGGGAAGGAGCGCGGCGGTTTGGCCACAGCGCTGATGAAGTGCTGAAGCCCTTGCGCACGGTGCGCAGCCAGACATCCGGCTCGGCGGTCAACGGCTCGACATCAGTGAAGTTGGAGATGTGAGGCAGGTCAAGCAGGGCAATTTCAACATATTGCCGACCAACAGGGGCGTAGCCTATACCTGTTGAGAAATGCTGCGTTGCCAGCCGAGAACGTCGCCTGAGGAAAGGTCGGCAGAAATAAAAAAGAGCGGCTCGCAAGAGCCGCCCCTTTGCTGTTCACCTTGGGATTGTAAGGATCACCTGCTGGTCAGCTTGACCCGCATGGAAAAGGAGTCCCACCCTTTTAGGGCGAGATAAGAATCTCTCTATGGGCAGAATGAAGATGCTACGGCACGACGTAAGTGATTACGAGCTTATCGTGCTATTCCTGTTTGTCGCGGTCAAGCAGTGGGCAGGATGGACAAACGACTGTTTGCCCACGAAGAAGCTGACCGGCGGGCAAGCAAAAAGACGCTTGTCCACCCTACAGTGCTATGTGACTACCGCCGTAGTCCATAATCATGTTTAGATGCAAAAAAATTAAAAATAGGTACAATCATGTATATTAGACGTTAACCCATATGTGTTTAATTTCTGCCATGCACCATTTTTCTTTTTAAACCGAGTAAATGCTCTTTCACTTGTATATTCAGAACGATAGAATCCAACAAAGCTCATCCCAATTAATTTACTTTCTTGAATTCCATTCAAATTGTCAGCCTTTGAGACTTCTTGAGTCCGTACACATGTAATCGCAACGTCGCGACATCCTTTTTCTTTGCAAGAAGAATGTCCTTTCTGTATCGAAGCAATCCAGCTATTAAGCAATTCATCATCAACTTTTACTTGTGACTCCGAACATCCGGTCAAGATTAAAATAGAACTGATTGATATTATGATTCTATAAAATTTCATCATCCTGTCCATATTATTTGATTTAATGCCAACGCGAAAGCCAATCTCACCGATACACTTCTTTCCTGTGCCTGATGCGGACAATGGTAACATACTCAGCAGCCTCTACCACTTCGTACACAATCCGGTAATCTCCCACGCGGATACGATAGATGAATTCGGTGCCCTGAAGTTTCTTGGCACCAAGCGGCAGCGGCTCCCAGGCCAGTTGCTCCACCGCCGCCACAATTCTGGGAATCATCTGCCGATCAATCTTCCGCAGCTCTTTCGCCGCAGATGCCCGCCATTCAAGCCGGAAGGATGCCATCGGCCTGCAATTCCTTGAGTAGCTGCGCATGTAAAACCGTCTGCTCCTTCCGCCGTTCGGCAGCGGCAGCCAGATCAGCCAAGTCTTCCATCAGCTTTTCGTAAGCAGCAAAGGGAAGAACCACAGCTTTCTTCCGTCCCTTTCCATCTACTATGAATTTGGGGCGCAATTGCGACACAGTATTCATGTCAGCCTCCTCGTGAAGTTTGTTCAAACAGCGTAGAACAAGATGCGGGTTCTGTCAACAGAATCTCTCACACCCTCAGCAGCCTATAAACCGCCTCCATGTCCAACTGCCGCCGCAGCACATCCGCCAGACGGTCAAGGGCAGGCTCGATGTCGTACCGTGCGCCCGCGCCGTCCAAGGCAGCCAGCCCTTTGCGCAGGCGGAGGCGGTTGAGCAGCCAGCGGCGGAAGGAGTCGCTGTCGAAGATGCCGTGCAGGTAGCTGCCCCAAGTTCTGCCGCTGGAATCCGCGCAGCCGCAGGCAGCACCGTCCTCAAAGGAAAGCAGGGCCGCCGCGCCTGTCCCGCTCAAGCCGTGATGAATCTCATAGCCGCGCACCGGCAGACCGGAAGGCAGATGCACGCCCTGTCTGCGGATCAGGGTTTTCTCCGCCGCCAGCTCGGTGCGCAGGTCGAGCAGGCCAAGGCCGCTGCTGACGCTGCCTGCTTCGCCTTCCAAGCCGTGCGGGTCAGCCACGGCCTGGCCGAGCATCTGGAAGCCGCCGCAGATGCCGATGACCTCCGCTGTCCCGGCCAGCCTGCGCACGGCCTCGGCCAAGCCGCTTTCCTTCAGCCAGGCGAGGTCTGCCGGAACATTCTTTGATCCCGGCAGAATGACGCAGTCGGGCCGACCCAAGTCCTCGGCCTTGCGCACGGTGCGCAGCCAGACATCCGGCTCGGCGGCCAGCGGCTCGACATCAGTGAAGTTGGAGATGTGCGGCAGGTCCAGCAGGGCGATTTCCACATGCGGCCCGGCAGGTTTGGAGCCGTCGTACATGCCCGCCTTGAAGCTGACCGAATCCTCCTGCGGCAGGCCGAGATCAGGCAGCCAGGGCACCACCCCGAAGACCGGCCTGCCCGTGCGCTGCTCCAAGAAGCGGTGCGCGTCCGCCAGCAGGCTGGCATCGCCCCGGAAGCGGTTGACGATGAAGCCCGCCAGCAGCCTGCGCTCCCACGGGGCCATGACCTCGACATGACCGACAAAGGAGGCGTACACGCCGCCTCGGTCTATGTCGCCGACCAGCAAGGCCGGCGCCTGAGCGTGCCGGGCCATGCGCATGTTGACGATGTCATGCGCCTTCAAGTTGACCTCGCCCGGACTGCCCGCGCCCTCCAAGATCATGCAGTCGTGTTCCGCAGCCAGCTCGTCATAGGCGGCGCAGACGGTGCGCCACGCCTCCTCCTTATAGCGCACGTACTCGGCCACGCGCATGTTGCCGACCGGCTTTCCCAGCACGATCACCTGGCTGCCCACGTCGGAATTCGGTTTCAGCAGGACAGGATTCATGCGCACGTCCGGGTCGAGGCGGCAGGCCTGCGCCTGCACCACCTGCGCCCGGCCCATCTCGCCGCCGTCCTTGGTCACGCCGGAGTTGAGCGACATGTTCTGCGCCTTGAACGGGGCCACGCGCAGGCCGTCTTGCAGGAGGACACGGCACAGCCCGGCAGCCAGCACGCTCTTGCCGACATCCGAGCCTGTGCCAAGCAGCATCAGGGCCGGAGTGCGCTTGCTTGCCGCGCAGCGGGCTGTCCGCTCTGTGGAAAGCAGGCCGCGCAGCGCCTGAGCAAGACGGCTGTTCTCGTCCTCCTCGCGCACGGCGACGCGGAAATACTGACTGCTGAGACCTTCGTAGTTGCCGCAGACCCGGACAGCAATCTTGCAGTCATGCAGGAGCCGGTCGGCTATGTCAGCGGCAGTCGGCGGCCAGCTCAGGCGGACAAGGAGGAAGTTGGCCGCGCCGTCAAAGACCCGCAGCCGGGGAATGGCGGCCAGCTCAAGGCGCAGCGCCTCCCGGTTGCGGCGCACCAGTTCCTGACTGCGGCGGACGTAATCAGCATCGCCGAGCGCGGCGGCTCCGGCGGCCTGCGCCAGCGTGTTCACCGCCCAGGGCGCGATCTGACTGCGGATGCTCTCGCAGTGCTGCTCGGCAGCGGCAAGGAAGCCTAAACGCAGTCCCGGCACCGCGTAGAGCTTGGTCAGCGAGCAGAGGGTGATGATGTTCTCGCGGCAGCAGGCCACGCTCTCGTATCCTGCAATAAAACCGGCGAAGGCCTCGTCGATCAGGAAGAGCGTCTCCGGGCAGCGGTCAGCCAGAGCCAGCAGCTTGCTGCGGTCGCACATTCTGCCGGTCGGGTTGTTCGGCTGGCCGAGGATGAGCAGGTCGCCGGGGAGGAGCAGGCTGTAGAGCTGGCGCATGTCCGGCTGAAACTCCTCCTCCTCGGCCAGCGGCACGGACATCACCTTGACTCCGGCACTGGCGCAGGCCTGGCGGTAGTCCACATAGGCGGGCACCGGAATCACGGCCCGCTTGGGCTTGAGCGCGCGCACTGCGGCGTGAAGCAGCTCGGAGCTGCCGTTGCCGACGATGATCTGGCCGGAGCCTATCCGCCACTGATTGGATATGGCCTTGACCAGCTCCGCCGCGTCCGGGTCGGGGTAGTGGACGATGTCCTGCATCCGCGCCGCCAGCAGGTGCCAGAGCTGCTCAGGCGGGCCAAGCGGGTTGATGTTGGCGCTGAAGTCGAGTATCTCGTCAGGCTTGCAGCCGCAGCGGGCCGCAAGGTCGCGCAAGTTGCCGCCATGCGTGCTGTTCATGAGCGTGTCAGATGGAATGAAGTGGAGAGGCAGCGGAGCTGGCCCGACGGCAGTGCAGGACCATGCGCATCTGCCGCAGCACTGTACCGCTTCTTTGCGCCGACGGCAAGCCGCTGTTCTCAAGGGTGACTGTCAGACAAACTGGTGGGTACCCATCAGCGTGTCTGGTGGGTACCCATCTGAATGCCTGATGGGTACCCTTGAGAAAATCTGAAGGGCACCCACTAACGTCTCTGATGGGTGCCCACCAGATTTTCCGGCAGCGCAGGGGCATGACATGTCATGCCCCTACTTCCCCCTCTGCGTGGCAAGTATACGTTTGAATGCCTCGCTGAGGTTGAAGCTGACCCCGAAGACGCTTGGCTTCAGCTCAAACAGGCTGTTGAATGCTTCCGAGCCGGACTCCTTCTCATCCTGCTGCGCCTTGATCATCCGCAGCAGTTCAAGCAGCTGATCTTCCCTGTCCGGCTCAATCGTGCCGAGAAGCTGGCGCACGCTGTACTCCTTGTCCGAGCCGTCAGGAATATACATGTCGTTGCCTCGCTGGGCGTACTTCACCAAGGTCTGATAGTCCGCACTGCACGCCGGATCATCCGGCATCGGAATCCGCTCGCTCACGGCCAGCTTCTCAAAGCTGTTGTTGATCTCCCGCAGCGTGAACCAAAGGAAGCTGAGGAACTCCTTGCGGCGCGGGCCGTTCACCCAGAGATAAATGCGCCGTGCCTCCGTATCTGCCTTGATCACCGCTTCCGTGCCGCTGGCCTGATCGTGCAGCACCGCGCCGGTGCGCCAGCAGAGACCCGCCTTGATCTGCTTATGCCGCTTGACCAAGAAGCGGGGCATGACCGAGGGCGGCAGGAAGCTGTGATAATGCAGGACGAAGCCCAGCGCGTTCTTGTACTCAAAGGTGAACTTCGGCTCCGGCACAGGGAGAAGCTGCGGGATAAGCACAGCCTGGCTTTCGACCGGGTAGCACAGCTCGAACTTCTTCATCAGTTCCAGCAGATACACATGCGTATGCGCTGGGTAGCAGTGCTTCTCCCCGTCTTGCTGCTTCAGGATGCCGTCCAAGCAGTCCGCGTGCAGCACGCCCTTGCTGTCCGACATCTTCTCGGCAGTGATGATCTTGTACACCGCATTGGTCACCCAGACGGGATCGAGCACGTGCATGGCCTTGAGGATGAAGTCCTTGAAATGCACGGCCACGCCGAGATCATGGAGGAAATCCACCAGCGTCTCGCGGTTCTCATCCCCGGCAATGCCCGCATCGGCGCACAGCTCGCCGTAGTCCTCGCGGCTGATGTAGGGCGTGCTCATCTGCTCGATGCGCTGCTTGACCGCAAACCAGGTCTTCGGCCAGCGGATGCCGATCATCGGCACCTGAGCCAGCTCCGTGAACAGGCTTTCTTTAAACTGGGCAATGCCTGCGCCGCTCTTGCACGAGGTGCGGAAGAAGCCGCGTATTCCCTTGTACTTTCCTTGCAGAAAAGGCCGGTTGATGTCAAACGAGGGGTTGCTGTCCTGCTTGTTGAGCACCACCAGCACGGGCGAGTCGCCGCCAAAGCTCTCGATGTGCTGGAGCCAGTATTCGGGCCGCTCGTCCTTGCGGCCATCGAGCACGAGGACGTACAAGCTGCGCTTGGAGAGGAAGAACTGGTGCGTGGCGTGCATGATCTCCTGCCCGCCAAAGTCCCAGAGATTCACCTTGATAGGCTGGCCGCCCGCCTCCACATCCCAGCCCCGGATGCTGATGCCGTGCGTGGTGTCTTCGTCCTTGTCAAATGCCTCGCCGAGGAGCTGCTTGACCAGCGAGGTCTTGCCTGCTGCGCCGTCACCAACGAGGAGGACTTTTATCTCGTTGAGGGCGGACTCACCGGCTTGGAGATTGGCGAAATACTCCCTGATTGCATCAATACCCTTAATGGCTATTTCATACGGCGGGGAGGTGAGGGGATTGAGGTCAAGGAGAAGATATTCTAACTTGGGAAGCTGGCAGATTTCTGGCGGCAGGGTGGTGAGCTTATTACCGTAAAGGTCAAGCCCCGTCAAGTTCGTAAGCTGGAACAGCTCTGACGGCAGGGCGGTGAGCTGATTACCGAAAAGGGAAAGCTCCGTCAGGTTCTTGAGCTGGCAGATTTCTGACGGTAGGGCAGTTAGCTTATTATTCCATAGGGCAAGTTTTTGTAGATTCCTAAGCTGACCTATCTCAGGCGGCAGGGTGGTAAGCTGATTATCTCTGAGGTCAAGCCTCGTCAGGTTCTTGAGCCTGAACAGCTCAGGCGGCAGGGCGGTGAGCTGATTACCTCTGAGGTAAAGCTCAGTTGCCCCGCTTGCCTTCGCCTCCTCTATCACCTTCAGCAGCTCTTTATTCGTCATCGCCTGCGCACCTGTGGTGGTTGTGGGGTAGGGGCGGTTCGCGAACCGCCCTTATGGTTGGCATCCTCAAGGGAACCCTGCCGCCAAAGCAGAGGGTGCCTGCCAATTTCCCGGCAAGGCTCCTCCCTGTTCCACGAGAAGGAACCTTCTCGCTTGACTAGAAGGCTCCTTCTCATTCTGTGGGAAGGATAGGGTCGGTTCACGAACCGACCTTACGGGAATCATCCTCAAAGGAACCCAACAGATTTGCCGCTGCTCTTCAGCAGGCGTTCTTTTCAACAAGCTGCCCGGCAAGATACTTATGCACTATCTCCTGAACAAATAACTGGCATTGAGTGCCTTTGTGCGCCGACCGCCGCATAATCTCAGCCATGTCCGAGAGTTCCATAGTGATATTCAGACTTGTTTCTTTGCTCACAAAGTTGGCGGCAGCCTCCCGGAAAAGCTGCTGCTGTTCTGGAGTTACAGGAGGAAGATTTTTTGTGTCCATTTGCTCAAGCGCTTCAAACAAATCCTGCTCTTCCTGATCAAGCGGAATGGTCGTTTTAGGTGGAGTCATTTTTCAGCCTCTAATAAATACAGGAATTCCCTGTTTGGAAAGATGGTTTTGAGAAAGAGTCGTGTTCCGTCTCGAACATAGGGCACACAATATGTGTAGCCATTCATCTCTACAACTAAAATACGCTGATGTGGATAGCGTTTCGTATTGGGATGAGGGAAGTCAGCCAATGCTCCTTCGCTGAGGAGAGCCGCAATCACCTCCTGAAAGGTAACGCCCCGCTCGCGCAGCAAAAGCTGATTCTTTTCTTCGTTGAAATCAAATTGCATCGCCTGCGCACCTGCGTTTGTGGTGGTGTAGGGGCACGACATGTCGTGCCCCTGCGGGAAAAAACCTCAAAGGAACCCTGCAACCAATCTGGTGCTGCGCCAGATGAACCAGCATACCCCTCGCGCCATTCTTTTCAACAGGATAATTGCCTTGCGCCTGCTGCGCACTGTTCACGGGCGCAGCTCCAAGGCCGCGAAAGGCGGCAGGTGCAGAATCTCCATGAAGCTGCTGACATGCCAGCGGGCCTCCAGCTCCGGGCTGCGGAAGGCGATCAGATCAACGCCAGCGGCTGCGGCGTGCGCCTGATCCACGCTGGAGTCGCCAATGAAGACCGCCTCGTCGGCAGCCAGGCCGAAATGCTTGAGGATCACATGCAGCGCGTCCGGCGCGGGCTTGGGCTTCGGCGCGTTGGCTGCGGTCATGACAATCTCGAACCAAGGGCGCAGGCCGAAGATGTCGAGGATCAGGTCCATCGAGGTGGTGCGGTTGGTGGAAATGGCCCGGTGGCAGCGCCGGGCGATGATCCGCAGGAAGTCGAGCAAGTCCGGGGCCATGAGCATGTGCCGCAGGTAGGGCGTGTAGTCCAGCGACTGCGAATGCCTGCTGACTTCCTCAAAGCTGAGGTGCGGATGCCTGCGGAAGATATGGCGGATGGAGTCGGCCACATTGTGCATGTGGACGTAGTCCATCTCCTCGTTGTCCATCGGCGGGCAGCCGAAATGGGCGAGCAGGTCGTTGTAATAGACCCGGTTGGCTTCGCGGGAGTCGAACAGCACTCCGTCGCAGTCAAAGACGGCAAGTTTGAGCATGGTGTCTGTTTGAACAGTTCCGTGAGGTTGAAGGTGATGAACGGGGGATTGGACGTGATCTCAACAGTGCTGATGAGATCGAGCGGAGCGCTATGCCTTTGCCGAGGACAGCATGATGCTCCGCGCCAAGGCAAGAGCTTCCTCGTTATTGCTGACCACGCCGTCAAGCTGGGCCTCCAGCGCGTGGCTGAGAAGCTGCTTGAACTGCGGCCCAGTCTGGAAGCCCAGCTCCAGCAAATCTTGGCCGGTGAGCAGCGGGCGGACATCGCGCAGGGTGGTGACGTAGCGCGAGACCGCTTCTTGGATGTGCTTCTTGCGGGCGATGACCATCAGACTGAGCAGAGCCTCGTTGTCTAATCCGCGCAGCAGCCAGTAGATTTCGCTGGGCCGCAGCACAGGACGGCGCAGCAGCTCGGCGGCCAGCCGCTCGGCCTGCCGTTTCCATTCCACCAGCAAGGCGCGCAGCTTAGGCGGCACCTCAAAGCGGTCGCAGAAGCGGCGCAGCTCCAGCTCCCGCGAGCGGCTGAAGAGGGCCAGCAGCCGCACGGTCCAGCATTCGCAGCGTTTGCGCTCTTCCGGCAGATACAGCAGGCGGAGCCAGGAGATAGCTTTCTCCGCCTGGGTCATGAGGTGGACAAAGCGGCGGTCTATCTTCAGGTTCGGGCGCAGGT
The DNA here is from genome assembly GCF_048287415.1 of Candidatus Electronema sp. JM. Classification (NCBI taxonomy): domain Bacteria; kingdom Pseudomonadati; phylum Thermodesulfobacteriota; class Desulfobulbia; order Desulfobulbales; family Desulfobulbaceae; genus Candidatus Electronema; species Candidatus Electronema sp. JM. The sequence continues at coordinate 2,730 of NZ_JBLWEN010000012.1, read as the reverse complement.
CAGGCCAGAGCAGCGGGAAGAGGCCGAAGCTCTCCAGCCGCCGCAAGGCGGGCAGCGGCTGGTCTTCGGAGAGCACCAGCCGGATCTCATTGAAGAAGCGCAGGCCCCGGAACTTCTCTGCCGGGTGCATCTGCACCGCGCTGCGGATCAGTTTCTCCGAATGACGGTTGATGCGGAAGTCCAAGCGCAGCTCGAAGCGCACCGCCCGGAAGATGCGCGTGGGGTCTTCGACAAAGCTGAGATTGTGGAGCACGCGCAGCTGCCGTTCTTTCAGGTCATTCTGCGAGCTGAAGTAGTCCACCAGCAGGCCGAAGCGGTCGGGATTGAGATGCACGGCCATCGCATTGACCGTGAAATCGCGGCGGAAGAGGTCGAGCTTGAGCGAACTTTTCTCCACCACCGGCAGGGCGGCAGGCTCGGCGTAGTATTCAAGGCGGGCTGTGGCCACGTCCACGCGCTGCTGATCCGGCAGGATGACTGTGGCGGTGACGAATTTCTCATGCGTGCGCACAGTCGCCTGCTTGCGGGAGGCAAAGGCTTGGGCAAACTGAATGCCGTCGCCCTCGATCACCACGTCAATGTCCAAGTTGCGCATCTGTAGGAGCAGGTCGCGGGCAAAGCCGCCCACCGCATAGGCCCGCATTCCCAAGTCCTGCGCGGTCTCGCCCAGTTCGCGCAGGAGCAGAATCAGCTCGCGGCCCAAGGTGTCGGTCATCAGCCGGGCGATGTTGCGGGTGCGCTCCGCAGCGGGCTGCTCGTCCTCATGCAGTAGACTGCGCGGCTGGCGGGACGGATCATGGGCAAGCAAATGGAGCAGGTCAGTGCGCGTGACCACACCGCAGAGCCAGTCCTCGTCGTTCTCGCTGCGGACGATGGGGATCAGCCGCTGCCGCCGGGTGATGATCAGCTCCTGAATTTCGGCCTGGGTGCCGCGTTCCGGCAGCGTGGCAATGTCGGTGCTCATGAACTCGCTCACCGGCGCGTGGCCAAGCTGGTGGGCAATGGCCTTCTCCGTCGTCCGCCGCGAGATCAGGCCGAGCAGTCCCTTGGGCCGCTTGCGGTCGGCAAGGTTGCGCACCACTGGCAGCATGGTGATGTTGTAGCGGGTCAGCACGCTGCTGGCCTCGGCGCAGCTCATATCCGGCGTGACCGCCAGCACCGGCGCGGACATCAGCTCGCCCGCCATCGCCTTGGGCCGGACATGGCGGTAGAGTTGCTGGAGCAGCTCCTCCTCAGCCTCGAAGATGCTCTTGTCCGCAATCACGGCTGAAGCTGCTGCGGCATGACCGCCGCCGCCAAAGGCGCGGGCAATGTCGCCAGCATTCACCTCGGCAATGCGGCTGCGGCAGATGAGGTAGAGACGGTCGTCCATGCCGACTAAGGCAAAGACTGCGTCCAAGTTCTCCATCACCATCATCCGCCGCACCAGCACCGAGAAGTCGTCGGCATAATCAGGCAGATTAAGGCGGCTGACCGTGACTGCCACCGCATTGATGGTATATACGGTCGAGTTTGTCAGCAGCTGACTGAGCAGCGAGACCTGATCCGCCGACAGCTCGCGGCTGACAAAGTGGTTGATCAGCTCCAGCTTGGCCCCTTGCTCCAGCAGCCAGGCGGCGGCATGAAAGTCGGCGGGCGCAGTGCCTGCGTAGAGAAAGGAGCCGGTGTCCTCGTGGATGCCGATGCTCATCAGCGTGGCCTCGTCCGGGGTGAGCTGGATGCCGCGCTCCTGCAAAAGCCGGGCGAAGATGGTGGTGGTCGAGCCGACCTGCTCCACCACTTCCAGCGTGCCGCGCAGGTCGCCGGGCGCGTCCGGGTGGTGATCGTAGAGATGGATTTCCAAGCCGGGATTGCGCAGGCAGTCTTGCAGCCTGTCCAAGCGGTCGGCCTGGCGGGTGTCCACAACGATTAAACGGCTGACTTCAGTCAGATCAAGGGTCTTGAGCTTCTGGAAGCCGTAGAGGCAGCGCAGGTCGGCGGACAAATAGGCCAGCAGGCGGCGTTCAGCAGAGCCTGCAAAGACCAAGGCCGCGCCCGGATAGAGCTTCCGCGCCGCGATCATCGAGGCCAGGCCGTCGAAGTCGGCGTTGATGTGGGTGGTGATCAGGTTCATGCCGCGCAGTGTACCTGATTTGGCAAGAAGGGGAAAGGGGCGGCAGAGGCTGTTTCACGGCCTGAGCAACTGGAGGGTGCCCACCAGTTTTTTTCCTGCTCTGCCTGCCTGTTTCAAGCTGCCCTGTATCAGGTGCAAGGTAATTATCCTGTTGAAAAAAATGGCGCGAGGGGTATGCTGGTTCATCTGGCTCCCAGCCAAAGGAGCCATGCTGCGGGCGGGCGCAATGCCTTCCCCTGTTCAACAAACACCACAGGAGGGGAAGTCATGACGAATAAAAAGCTGTTGGAGAAGATACAAAAGGCTGCTGAAAGAAAGGCACCTGCTCTTGACCTGAGCAACAGCGGGATAACTCAGCTACCTGTCAAGTCCCGATAGAATTTTTTCGGCTGACCAGTTTGACATCTGTCAACCTTAGCTGGAACCAGCTAACCGCTCTGCCGCCGGAAATTAGCCAGCTAACTAATCTGATAGATATTACCTAATGTGCAACTCTTTAGACACTATATCGAATTTTAGGTTGCAATATTTTAAAATTTATGTTACTTGTTGTTTTACTTTGTTAATTTAAAATTTAAGCCCCAAAAAAGGCAAACTGGCGAAGAGGACATAAAAAT
>NZ_JBLWEN010000011.1:0-13601 GCF_048287415.1 Candidatus Electronema sp. JM | reverse complement strand
ATGAATATGAACTTGGTCTTCTTGCTTGGCTGGATGTCCATTGCTGTCCTCAGTTGTCGGTTCGGAGAGAGTCGCAGCCTGACTCGGCTGTCTGCAACGGGAGGAAACAATACTCTGTCTGAAGGGCTTTGGCAACATGGTGGAGGAACAAGAGCAGAGCGATGCCGTCGTAATTTTCTCAAATGACTGCCCTTCGCAGATGGTTATTGCAAGCCGAGGTCACGGCTTCGGATTTACTCCCGAATCCAAGGAAAATCATTCCTTGCCTCACCGCTGCACAGCAACTACAATGAGCTGCACAAGAGTCCGTTAATTTTTCGTCACAGCTCCGCTCTGGCAGCGTAAGTCGTGTAATTCATGGGAATAGCAGCAGACATCGTCATTATCGTAATTGCCGCGCTGGTTGGCGCATTGATTGCCCAGCGGCTGCGGCAGCCGCTGATTCTTGGCTACATTGCCGCCGGAATCGTTGTCGGGCCGAACACCGGCGGCGTGACCGTCGGCGACATCCACGAGATTGAGCTGCTGGCGGAACTTGGCGTGGCCCTGCTCCTTTTCGCCTTGGGGCTGGAGTTCTCCCTCAGCGAGCTGAAGCCAGTGCGCCGGATCGCCATTTCCGGCACGCTGCTCCAAATCGTGCTGACAGTGCTGTTCGGCTTCGGACTGGGCCGCTGTCTGGGCTGGCCAGTCACGTCTTCAATCTGGCTGGGCGCAGTAATTTCCTCATCCTGCACGATTGTGACCTTGAAAATCTTGGAAGGCCGAGGACTGCTGGGCACACTTTCCAGCCGGGTGATGATCGGGATGCTGATCGTGCAGGATTTGGCGATGGTGCCGATGATGATCATCCTGCCTAAACTGAGCAGCCCGGAGAGCGGCCTGCCGCTGCTGCTTTTCGCCGCTGTCAAGTCAGCCGTGTTCCTTACGCTGATGTGGTATCTGGGCCGCAAAGTGCTGCCGTGGCTGCTGGCCCATGTCGCCCAGTGGAATTCGCGGGAGCTGTTCATCCTCTCCATCACCGCCATCGGCCTTGGCATCGGCTATCTGACGTGGTACGTCGGCCTGTCGTTTGCCTTCGGAGCCTTTGTCGCGGGCATGGTGCTGAGTGAATCCGATTACGGCCATCAGGCCTTGAGCGACATCATTCCGCTGCGCGACATCTTCGGCCTGCTCTTTTTCATCTCAGTAGGGATGCTGCTTGATCCCGCTTTTCTGTTCGCCAACTGGCAGCGGATCTGCGCCTTGGTCGCTGTCATCGCCCTCTTCAAAGGCCTGCTTTTTTTTCTCATCGCCCGGTATTACGGCTACCGCAACATTGTGCCGCTGGCAGTCGGCTTCGGCCTGTTCCAGACCGGCGAATTCGCCTTTGTCTTGGCGCGGCAGGCATTGGCCACCAAAGCAGTTGATCAGGACATGTATTCGCTGCTCCTGGCTGTGTCCATACTCAGCATGGCCCTGACCCCCTTTGTCTCGTCCTTGGCTGCGCCAGTCTATCAGGTGCGGAAGCGGTTTTTCCGGCACGAGCCAGTGCAGACCGAGAACCTTCCGGCTACAGGGCTGAAAGAGCATGTGGTCATTGCCGGCGGCGGGCGGGTGGGCCAGCATGTCGCCCAAGCGCTGACGCAGATCGGCATTTCCTTTGTCCTGATTGAGCTGAGTCAGCAGCGGATGCTCGAATGCAAGGCCGCTGGCTATCCGGTCATCTACGGCGACATGAGCCAGCCAGTGGTGCTGAAAGCCTCGCGCCTGAAACGGGCGCGGCTCCTGCTGATCACCACGCCGTCGGTCATCACCTCGCAGTTCATCATCCAGCAGGCGCACCAGCTCCGGCCCGACCTGCACATCATCGCCCGCGCCAACGGCATTGAGCAGGCGCAGACCTTGTATGCCAAAGGCGTATACATGGCCGTGCTGCCGGAGATGGAGGCTGGACTGGAGATCGCCCGGCAGGCCCTGCTGCATCTGGAGATTCCAGTGACTGCCATTCAGCAGTACACCGATGCGGTCCGGCAGGAGCTGTACGCCCCGCTGCATCGGGAGGACGGCAGCCGCGAGCTTCTGGCCATGCTCGGCGGGATCAAAAATCTGCTGGAAATTTCTTGGTTCGAGATTCCGCCCGGCAGCCCGCTGCTGGGCAAAAGCATTGCCGAGGCGGCAGTCCGCAGCAGAACCGGCGCGTCCATAGTCGGCATCATTCACGAGGGTGCCTTTCAGTCCAACCCGCAGATCAGCTATATGTTCCAACTTGGGGACATGATTGCGGTGGTCGGCAGCCAGCAGGAGCGCAACGCCTTCAAACATCTGGCTGGTCTCTGCGCATGATATATTTCGTTGTCATCTTAGTCAGTTTGGTGACCGTCCTGCATCTGTATGCAGCGGCGCGGCTGGCAGCTCTGTGGCCAAACCGCCGCCGTATTTTGCTCGCCGTTTTCGCCCTGCTCTGGCTGCTCTTTGCGCTCGGACTGGGTGCAAGAATGCAGGACGGCCCGCTTTGGCTGGAAGCCGCAGGAATGCAGTGGATGGGCATCCTCTTTCTGCTTGCGGTCGGCTTGTTCGCCGCCGACTTGAGCAGCGGTTTCGGCCTGTTCCTGCCCAAAAACGCTGTGCGCCGTCTGCGCATGACAGGGCTGGCCTGCGGAATTATCTTGGCTGCCGTCGCGCACGTGCAAGGGCTGCGTCCGCCAGCAGTGGAGCGGCACGAGCTTGCTGTCAGCGGCCTGCCTGCCCAGCTCGACGGCCTTAAAATTGCTGTGCTTTCCGATATTCATCTTGGCCAGCTCCTGCTTGGCGCAGACTGGCTCAAAGTCCGGGTGCAGCAGGTGCAGGAGCTGCGCCCGGACTGCATTGTTTTGGTCGGCGATTTATTCGAGCGGGGCAGCCAAGCAACGGAGCTGGTGCCGATTCTGCGGCAATTTGCCGCGCCGCTCGGCGTGTTTGCAGTGCGGGGCAATCATGATGCTGTCCGCCCGCGCCACCCGGATTTAGCTGGCCCCATGCTGGCCGCTGCCAATATCCGGCTGCTCACCAATGAATGGACTGCGCTGGCTGACGGGCTGGTGCTGGCTGGGGTTGACGATCTAACCGCCGCCAGCCGCCAAGCAGGCGAAGGCGAAGCCAATCTTGCCCGCGCCTTGGCCAAGCGGCCTGCCGGTACCGCGACCGTGCTGCTTTCCCACACACCGTGGCTGACAGCGCAGGCTGCTGCCGCTCATGTCAGTCTAATGATCTCCGGCCACACCCACAACGGCCAGATATGGCCCTTTGGCGAGCTGTCGCGCCTCCGCTATCCGCTGTTCAATGGCACATATCAAATTGATGCGATGGCCCTTTTTGTTTCCAGAGGCACAGGAACCTGGGGGCCAAGAATGCGCCTTTGGCAACGGGGAGAAATCACCTTGCTCACCCTGCGCAGCCGAGGTCAGCAATGATTTCCTCAGAAAAGTTTCCCTTTCAATTTGATGCAGATGCCTGTGCAGCCTGCGGCGGACGCTGCTGCCGGGGCGCGGGCGGCTATGTCTGGGTTAGCTGGGAGGAGCTGGAAGCAATGGCCGCCGCACGAGAAATGAATCCCGGTCTTTTCGCCAAACAGTATGCTCGGCGGGCGCAAGGCAGGCTTTCCTTGCAGGAACGAGTGCTTAACGGTGAGCATTTTTGCTGCTTTTTTGACCGAGCCGCCCGCCGCTGCACGGTTTATGAACTCAGACCGGCGCAGTGCCGCACCTTCCCATTCTGGGAAAAATTCAAAACAGACTGGCAAGAGCTGCTGCGAGAATGCCCGGGAGTTGTCTTGAACGAAGATGTGCGCTGATGATGCAGCCGTGCAATTTTTCTCTTGCTTTCTTTGAAAAAGGTGTTAGACTTCGGAGCCAAGGGAATCAAGCATCTGTCCAGCAATTACATAGTCCGTTCTTCAACGGGCTGGCCAAAATAATCTCTTGCTCAGGAGAGTATCATGAAAACAATGTCCCGTTTTGCAATGACTGCGTTGTTCTGCGGCCTTTCGATGGTTGCTGCCAGTTCAGTGTTTGCTGCGCCGCCGAAGCTGGAAAAAATTCTTCGTCCTCTATCTCTTTTCAGAGGGCCTGTACAGTTACCTCTTGATTGGTGCAATCCTTTGTCCAAGAACTGCGGAAAGGCTACTGCGGATGCTTATTGCAAGAAAAAGTATGGACAAAATACAAGGGCCATATCGTTTGCGATAGCACCTAAGCTCGGTAAGACGCAGACCCTTGGTGGAGAGATATGCACCAGTCCTAGGCCTTTTAATCGTTGCGATGGATTTACATATATTACATGTGCAGTAATGCCATAATAATTCTGTGTTGAATATCCATGCAAAGTTGCTCCAGCCCTTGTGGCTGGAGTTCTTTTTTTGTGAATACCAGCTCCTTTTTGCTGAATCCCCAAATATTCAATGACCGCTCCCCTTATCGAACTCCGCCAAATTTCTTTTGCCTATGCTGGCAGCAGCCGTCTGCTGCTGGATCAGGCAGATGTGACCTTTGACCGCAGCCAGCGCATCGGCCTGATTGGCCCGAACGGCAGCGGCAAAACCACCCTGCTGCACATCATCATGGGCTTGCGGCGGCCAACCGGCGGCAGCCTGCTCTTCAAAGGCCGCGAGATCAGCAGCAAGGAGGACTTCCGCCTGCTGCGCCGGAGCATCGGCATGGTCTTTCAGGATTCAGACGATCAGCTTTTTTCGCCCACTGTGCTGGAAGACGTGGCGTTCGGGCCGCTCAACCTCGGCCTGAGCAAAGAGGAGGCACTGCATGTCTCCCGCCGCACCCTTGCCGATTTGGAGCTGTCGCGGCTGGAGGAACGGATCACGCATCAGCTTTCCGGGGGCGAGAAAAAACTGGTCTCCTTGGCCACCATTCTTTCCATGCAGCCGGAGGCCATGCTCCTTGACGAGCCGACTAACAACCTTGATCCTGCGACCAAAAATCGCCTGACCGCCATCCTCAAACGGCTGGACATCGGCTATATGATCATCTCGCACGACTGGGATTTTCTCGCTGAAACCTGCGATGTGATTTATACCATGAACAGCGGCAAGGCTCTGCGCAGCGGCACGGAATGCCTGCATATCCACCGTCATGTTCACGCTTGGGGCGACAAGCCGCATGAACACGCCCGCTGCTGAAAAGCCCGGACGGAAGCGGCGGCGGCGCAGCAGCGTCTGTCATTGCTGCCGACAGGAACCGCCCTTCTGTTGGACGTGCACCTGCGGTTTCGCCATTTGCCCGACCTGCTTTGCTGAAAACACGTGGGGCATGAGCAACGGCCCCACGTGGATTTGCCCGGACTGCGAGCGGGTGCATCGGATCGAATGAGGCCAATTCAGCGCGGCGGATGGGCGGCGAATTTCTCCGCCTGCCTCTGATAATATGCCTGATTAGCCGGATCTATGGCCGCTGCCCGCAACGCCGTCTGAACAGCCGCTTCAGTTCTGCTATTTTGCCAAAACGCCTCGGCCAGCGTGTCGAGGATATACCCAGTCTCCTCCCGGTCGGCAGCCTGTTCCGCCAGCTTCAATGCTCTGGCCGGATTGCGCAGACGCGTGTCTTTGGCCGTCAGCAGCAGCCACGCCAAATTATTTAAGGTTTCCGTTTGAACAGGCTCGGCCAGCAGAGCCTGCTCATAAGCGGCCCGCGCTGTTCCCTCCTCGCCTTGTTCCAGCAGCAAATCCGCCCGCAGATGCAGCAGGCTGCCGCTGTTCGGCTCATGGCGCAACCTGCTTTCAACAAGAGCTGCGGCGTGGCGCAGACGGGCGCGATGATTGAGCGCGTCGGCATCCACTGGCGGCAGGAGCCAGACCGCCAAGCCAGTGAGAAGAAAATACGCGGCCAAAGCGCGGCGCACCTTGCGGTCGTGCCGCTGCGCCAGTGCTGGGCTGCTTTCGCAGCGGACAAGAAATTCCATCCGCTCGCTGATGCCGAAATGGTGCCAGTTTTTTTGCTCGCGGCGGATGCCGGTCAGCACGGCGATTTTGTCAAAAGCCCGGAACAAAGGCCAGCCGCTGCCCTGCGCCCGAAAGGCATGAAGATCAGCCTGCCGCTCAAAATTGCGGATGAACCAGCCGAACAGAAAACGGAAATAGAGCAGAAAAAACGCAAGCAGCACGGTCCCGCTCAAATATTCAATCAGCCGCTCCGCTGGCAGGCCTGACCAGACCAGCAGCCGCCAGAACCAGCAGCTGCCGAGCAGCAGGGACAGCAGCGGCCCGGCCACGGCTTGCGTCAGCAGGCTGAAGCCAAAGAGCAGGAGCAAGTAGAGCAGGATATGCCTGTGCTTAACATGGCCAATTTCATGCGCGAGCACCGATTCCAGCTCCTCCTGATCCATCTCTTCCAGCAGGGCAGGGGTGAGCAAAACGTAGCGGAAGCGCGGCGCAAGTCCCATCACCGCTGCTGTCAGGGCGCGGCCTTCAAGCAGCGGCCAGCTCATCAGATGAGCCGGACAGCCTTGGCGGCGGCAGAACTGCTCAATCCTTTGCCGCTGCGGCCCCGGCGGCAGCGGTGCGCAGCCCCACAGCCTGCTGACTATCGGCGGAAAAAATAAAGTGAGCAGAATCACCGCCAGCAGGAAAAAGAACAGCTCGCCCCATGATGAGGCCAGCAGTTCCTGCATGAGCGGCCACGGCAGCAGCCGGAGCAGGTCAGCAAGCAGGGACAGCACCAGCCACGGCAGCACCAGCGGCAGGCTGTTGCGCAGGCTTTCGGCAGCAAAACCTGCGGCAGTGCGGCGACCGCCGAAGAGCCGCTGATAGCCCGGCCAGGCTTGCCGCCAGATGAGCAGAAGAAAAAGGAAAAAGAGGAGTAGTCCGCCGAACTGGGCCAAGGTGGGCAGCGCGCCGCCAAAGGACAGCGGTTTGAGATGATAGCTGAGATCAAAGACAAAAACTGCGCCGATAAACAGTGCCGCCGCCATGAGCGACAACCTGTTTTCAGCGGCGAAATAGGCGGCTGCCCCGCCGTGGTGGAATGCGGCTTGGAAGCGTCGCCCGGCGATCCGGTGCACGGCGAGCAGGAGCAGCCCGAAGAGCGGCAAGGCCAGCGCAAACGGCAGCAAAGGTTCTTCTGATGCTGGAGCGGCGGAGAGGACAAAAATCACCGCCAAAAAATAGAGCATACTGCTGTAGTTCATTGCGCACCTTGCAGGAACGGACGACGCGGAAAATTCTGTTGCACCTGATGTGCAACTCTTGAGGGGACAACAAAGCCATACAGGTTAAGCAAAGGATGATGTACTCCTTGTGGACAGGGCTGGATGCCGCTATTATACAGGATATGATCAACAGATCGGGCAGTTTTAAGAGTTGCACCTTAAGTTTCCAGAGGAAAAAAATACTATGAAACAGATCAAACTGAAGGTTTTGTCCTTGGTTTTCGCCTCGCTGCTGCTGGTCTCCTGCAACAGGCAGGAGGAGCAGCCTGCGCAAAAACCGTCCACGCCCAAGCCGCCTGAGCCGCCGAAACCGGTCTCCATGCTCACGCTGGTGCCGGAGGACACCATCCTCTTTTCCGGGGGCACGGAGCCAATTCCCTTGAAAGACTGGCTGGTTTGGAATGCCTCACGCTTCAATGTCAGCAAAAATACGCAGGCATCTTTGCTCAAGCCGCAGGAGCTGGACAAAATCAAAGAGAAGGCGACGACAGATGGACAGCGCATGGCGATCGCCATCTGGGAAGATTATGTCAGCACCGCGACTGAGCCGGCAGCGCAGTTTCAGAACTGGGGCGTGGCGGATACGCCCATGCTGGCTATTTATGCCATCGGGCTTGCTCCGGTTGTCCGCATCAGCCTGAATGATGCCCAGCGTTTTACCAGCAAGCTGGCCGCATTGGAAGAAAAGGCCAAAATTAAAACGGAACCAGTGAGTTTGGGACAGGCAAACTATCGCCGCTATCCTTTGACTGCGAAAAAAGAGGGCCAAGACCTGCCGCAGGTCAGCTTGATCATCGGCGTGGACGGCAAGGATGCGGTGTTCCTGCTGGATGTGGGGATTGACAGCGAGAAGACGCTGGCCTTGGCCTTAGGTCAGAGCAAGCCGGAGAAATCCTTAGAGCAGAGCGGACGGATCAAGTCGCTGCAAGCGCAGTATAAATTCTCCTTTCCGTGGCTGGGTTATCTTGATCATCGGCAATTCATCACTGGCCTGACCACCAAAGACGGCAATGCGATGGCCAAAATGGTGCAGCAGCTGGCCGCGAAACTGAAGCCGGAAGACACGGCGTGGCTTGCCGACCTGCAAAGCGAGGGCTGCCGGAATGATTTCAGCGCAATCGGCGCAAATTGGCCGCAGACGGTCAGCGGCTACACCGCCGTTGATCTGAAAGGAAAACCGGCGCGGATGGATTCGGTTATGGTGATTGAAAGCAAGGACAAGCCGCTGCTGGACGGACTGGCCTCGCTGCGCGGTTTCACACCAGATTACGGCAGCCCGGCCTTCGCTTCCACGGTTATTTCCGGCGGCATTGGGCTGAGTGTGGAAAATATCGGGCCGTTTTTGATGAAGCAGTGGACTGAAATCACCCAGAAGCCGTATCAGTGTGCGCCGCTCAAGGCAATGCAGGAGCAGTTGAAGGGGAACAATCCTGCCGCAGCCAGCATGGCGACAAGCATGGCCGCCGGTGTGCGGGGCTTGTCCTTCTCATTGCTGTCGCTGACCTTGGAGCAGCAGCCCGCAGGCGCTCCCTCAACAACACCGCCCATGCCAAAAGCAGCAGATGCGCTGATCAGCTTGTCGGCAAAGGATCCGGCGGCCTTGCTGCAAACCGTCTCCGGGCTGCTTCCGCAACTGGCGGAGCTGAAAATTCCGGCGGATGGCACTCCCGTGGCCTTGCCTGCGCCTGTGCCGCTGCCATTCCCTCTGATGGCCGCTGTCAATGGCCAGCATCTGACCGTTTATGCTGGAGAAAAGGCCGGACAGCTCGCGAAGGAGCTGGGCAAGATGCCGCTTGAATCCTCGCAGGGCATACTCAGCGGAGCCTTTGACTATGGCAAATTTTACAGCCTGCTGGCAGATGCCCTGCCCAAAAATGATGCCAAGGCCGCTGAGGCTGGCGCTGCATTAGAGGCGCTGAAAGATGCCAAGCTGCGCATTGAGATGAAGCTGGACTTCACAGAACGGGGCATTGAAATGAAAGCCAACATGGTCTCGACGGATTGACGCAAAGAAGATTTCTGTTTATTTTGTTCAGCCAAGCAGCTATCTTGTAGATAACTGCTTGGCTGAACACTGGCGGAGCGGCTGTGCTTTTGCAAAATTCCGGCAGGATGCGCCGCAGAAATTGGGCAAGGAGGGGAGAAAAGCCATGTTTTCGAGCAATTATCCTGAGATAGAAACTCCTGCGACAAAAAAGCCAGGCAGCGACGGTCCGGCGCAACCGATAGCTGGTCAGCTCTGGAATGTGATCGAATTCTCCCGCCAATTTCCTGAGCTGACCTTGTTTATCGTTGCCGACTCCAAAGCGGCGGAACTGAAAGCCCGCCGCTTGACAGATGATGAGCCGCTCGAATTTCCGCCGTTGGTCGCTCCTGATCCGAAAGAGCTGCACTGTCAAACCCAGAAGCAGCAGGATGAGCAAGCTGCGGAGGAATTGGCCCTTTTCGCCGAAGGAAAACTGCCGCCGCCGGAACCTCCTTCACCGCAGAAGACAGAAAAGATGCAGTTCTGGCGGTATCTGCTGGCCTTTTTCGCAATCATCCTTGCCCTGCTCTGGCTGCACGAAACTGATCACGCATCAGCAGCCCCCTTGCGTAAGCTGCACGTTGCGGTAACTACCGTTTTGCCGGTCAAGTATTTTTTTGCATAATCTGGCTGGCAAGGCACGCCTCCAGCCGTTGCTGATTCTGCTGGACAGGCCGGACGGCAGCGAATATTATGTCGGCATGTCACCGGTCTTTTTTTGCACCCCTGTCTCTTTTTTTCAACCCCGCTCCTGATCAAGCACGATGCGTCTGCGCGGCGTTTGCTCCTGTTTTTTCCGACTGCTCTTTTTTTCCACGGTCTTTGGTTTGCTTGCGGCGATTGCCGTTCTGGGCTGGGTCTGGTGGCAGGTGGTTAATGTTCCATGCCCGGAGATTGAGCCAGAGCGCATCGCCTCAATCCTTGGCAGGGAAAGTCCGGTCTATTACCGCGACGGCCAGGAAAAAATTGGCGTGCTGTTCGAGGACATCCACCGTCAATACTTGAGCTACGAGCAGCTGCCGCCACAGTTCATCAAGGCCTTGGTGGCGGCTGAGGACGACCAATTTTTCCATCATTACGGCATAGACCTGCCCGGCATCGCCAAGGCTCTGCTTCTCAACTATCAAGCGGGAAAAATCGTCCGGGGCGGCAGCACCCTCACCCAGCAGACCGCCAAAAATCTGTTCAAGCGCGAGAAGCGGAACTATCAGGCCAAGCTGAAGGAGATGCTCTACGCTCTGCGCTTGGAGCACCGTTATTCCAAGGAAAAGATTCTTGAATTTTACAGCAATCAGTTCTATGTCAGCGGCAACGGCCACGGTCTCGGTGTGGCGGCCCGCTATTATTTTGACAAGGAACCGCAGGAACTGGCCCTGAACGAAGCCGCCTTCATTGCCGGTTCGGTCAAAGGACCGGAATTGTATAATCCTTTCATCAAAAAGGATAAGGCGGCGGCAACCGAAGCCCGCCGTCGAGCGGCGGAGCGCACTGCGTATGTGCTCGACCGGATGCTCAAATTCAACATGATCAGTCAAGCCGAGCATGACGCGGCGCAGAAAATAGGACTGGCCTTCAAACGGGGCCGGACCAGTTATGACCTGACCACAGTCATGGACATGGTCGGCAAAGGGCTGGCCTCGAAGGCGATGGCGGAAATGATGGCCCAGCACGGGATTGACAACATCGCCACCTATGGCGCGAAAATTGTCACCACCATAGACCAGCGGCTTCAAGACGAAACGCTGTACAGCCTGCGGCGGGAGCTGTCGCGCTTGGATGTGCAGCTGCGCGGCTACGAGCGCAATGAGGTGCAGCAGGAGTATAAAGAAGCTGAGGGCGACAACAGTGAAGAAGACAGTGTGATCAGGGAAAAATCTTTTGTCTTCGGCACGATCCGGGAAATTCGGCGGGATAATCCTGAGCAGCCGCTGATTGCGGTCAGCTTCGGCCCCAAACAACCGGAAGGCAGCATTGACCGGCAGGGGCTTGAGCAGCTGCTGACCGCGTTGACCAAGTATCGGCGGCAGCAATGGGCCAAGCCGGATAAAAAAGACCTCGCCGATCTGCTCGCCCGGCTTCAGGTCGGCGATCGGGTCTATGTCAGCGTCACGGAACGGGATTCGTTTGATGCCACCGTGCCGATGCAGCTTGAACTGGAACGCTTTCCCAAGCTCCAAGGCGCGGCAGTCGTGCTCCAGCAGGGCGCGATTCGCGCTCTTGCCGGCGGTGTGGAAAATCGTTTTTTCAACCGGGCGGCAGATGCCAAACGCCTGCTCGGCTCGACCATGAAGCCGTTTCTTTATGCCGCTGCTCTGCAACTCGGCTGGAGTCCGCTTGATCGGCTTGATAATCGGCGGCAGGCTTTCATCTTTCAGCATCAGGCCTATTTTCCCCGGCCTGATCACAAAAGCCCTTTTGCACAAGTTTCGATGAGTTGGGCTGGAGTAAAATCTGAGAATGTGGCTTCAGTCTGGCTGCTCTATCATCTGACCGACAAGCTGACTCCGACTGGTCTGCTGGAGACTGCGGCCTTTGTTGACATGGCCCCCAGAAACGGCGAAAGCCAGCAGCAGTTTGCCGCCCGGATGCAGAGCGCATTCGGCCTGCGTTTTTCCGCTGCTGACCTTGACTGCGCCGCCTTTGAGCAGGCGGTGCGAAAGGCGGAACAGGATTTTCAATTCGAGGGCCGCAGCGAGGAGCTACACCACTGGCGTGAAATCGGCTGCCCGCAAAATCTGGAGCGATTCCGGGAGCAAGTGCGGGCCAGCTTGAACAAGCCTGACCTCAAACCGGCGCAGCGGAAGGAATACAGCACCCAGCTTGGCCTGCTGGCTGGCGGCCCGCTGCGTTGGCCTGATCTGCGGCGGCGGCGGCAGCTTCTCGACAAATACCGCGAGCAGCTCAATCAAATCGCCCTGCCTGCGGTGGAGGTGCCGAGCTTTTTTCCAAACGCCCAGCAAGAAGGAGCAGGGCAGGAAGCACCTGACGACGGGCCGCGTCCGTTTGGCAGGCTGGCGGAAAATGGGCAGGGCAGGTTAGTCTTCACTCTGCGCGGCGAGCTGCCGGAAAACTGGCAGCCAGTTGATGAGTACGGCCTGCGCCGCCGTTTGGCTTCCCTGCACCCGGAGGAGCAGAACACCCTCTGGAGCGGCGTGCTGCTCGAAGGAGCATTCAGCGCAGGGGCGGCAGACATCATAGAACGGCTGACAGCGGCGGAACGGGCTGCGCTTGACCAGTCGTCGTTGTATGCGGTGGAAACGCTGATCAAGCTGCGCGATTACCGGATCATGCTCGGCCTGCAATATCTGATCCGGCTGGCCCGCGAGACGGGCATCAAAAGCCGGATGGAGCCAGTGCTGTCCTTGCCGCTCGGCTCAAATGTCATCTCGCTGTTGGACAGCGTGCGCATGTATGAAACCTTGGCCACTGGCAGCCGTCATGAGGTGCAGCGGCCAAAACAGCTCCCGGAGGATGGCAGTGGCGCGGCTTCCGAGGACGACCGGGCGGGTGAGGACGGGCTGGCCTTGATTGAGCGGATTGAGGCCCCGGACGGCAAGGTGATCTATAGCCGTAAGCCTGCGGTCACGCCGGTGCTGGATGCGAAGAGCAGCAGCGAGATTAAGAATATTCTGCAAAATGTGGTGCGCTATGGCACTGGCCACGCTGCTTGGGAAAAGGTGCGGCTGCCGGGCGAAGGCGGCCAGCACAATGCCGCCCTGCCGGTGCTGGGCAAAACCGGCACGGCCAATGATTTCCGCAATGTGGCCTTCATCGGCTTTGTTCCGACTGGCGTGGACATGGACGAGACTGCCCTGCTGGCCTCAGTCGGCAGCACGGTGGGCGTGTATGTCGGTTTTGACAGCAACGAGCAGATGGAGCACGGCTCCTTCCGAGTCAGCGGCGCACTGGGCGCACTGCCAGTCTGGATCAGGCTCGCCAATGCCCTGTACACGCAGGAAGGCTGCGCTGATCATCTGGCACCAGAGGTGCTGACGGGCAGCAGCATCGGGCTGCGCTATCCAGAAACCGGCCAGCTTTTCATGCCGGTGGATGAGCAGGGCGGCGGTTTGATGCGCCGGGGCAAAGACGGTCTGAAAACAGATATCGCCCCGGAAGAGGCTGCGGTGCTTTGCCACGGTGCGCCGGGGCAATATGGCGGCTTTGAACCAGAACGCCGTTTCCTGCCTTTCTGGCTGCTGCGTCGGCAGTGGCAGCAACCGCCGCCGCAGCCTGATACTGCTGCGGCAGATCAGCAGCAGGCAAGCAGCCAATAAGCCTATACTTGACCCAAGTTGTGACCTATAAATCTTGAAAAATCCATGCTTCCCCGCATGTGTTATATTTCTGCTGTCCAGCACGAATATAACCGCACACAGAGGAAGACATGGAACTTGAAATTACAGCA
>NZ_JBLWEN010000010.1:0-52421 GCF_048287415.1 Candidatus Electronema sp. JM | reverse complement strand
CGATTGCGGCAAGGACATATTTGCATGTTTCAAGCCGCATTGCAGGCGCTTTTTTCAGAAAATTTCCGGCAGGTCTTCATTTGTCCGGCAGGCTGCAAATTTATGGCAGGTCAAATCAGCTGTTCAAAAACGTCTGACAATGATCAGCGGTGAAATAAATGATCCTGTCTGCGTCATCACTAGGCAAGACTGGATAGATGCTTCCCAGGAGAGGCTAATTTCGGATGCTTGCGTGGCGAAAGAGATGCGTTGTTATGGATTCAAATTGGGTCTGCGTGCCTCAAGATTTGGAATGATCATACATTATTCTATTATTCCAACCCGACATCATGACATGCAAAACATCGAAACTCTGCTGGAATGATTTGAAGGAACAGCACCTGCGGATAAAGGCTTCATTGATGAGTACAGACAGTCTTTCCTGCTGGAACGGCGCAACATTCTTGTGTCACGCCAATGCGGAAGAATATGAAATCAACGCTGCCTGAACCTTTTCTCAAATTCTGCGGACGTGCAAGAAAACGCATCGAAACTGTCGGCCCGCAGCTGACGGGCCGCTTCAAAGCCGGTCATATCCGCGTGCATGACTTATGGCATTTTCAATACCGTCTGATCCGAAAAATCTTAGCACATGCCTGTCTGTGTTTTCATCAACTTATCCTGCAATCGTCCTCCGCTTGATCTGGACGGGCTGGTTGCTGTATAAAGAGTTGCACATTAGGTTCTTGTTATCACCCCAGACCCAACCACTCGGTCGTCTTCATAGAAGACCGCAAACTGCCCCGGCGTGATGGCCCGCTGCGGCTCGTTAAAGCGCAGCAGCCAGCAGCCGTGCTCCGCAGGCATGATTTGCGCCTCAGCGGCCTGATGCCGCGAGCGGAGCTGTGCCCGGCCCTGCCACAGCGCGGGCGGCGGGATATGCCATTCCACCTCGGCCAGCCGCAGCTCGCGCTGGAACAGCTCCTCGTTTTTACCGACCAGCACCCGGTTGCCAAGCGCATCCAAGCCTACAACATACCACGGTGTCGCGTCAGGCAGGCCCAAACCGCGCCGCTGGCCAACCGTGTAGTTCCAGCATCCCTGATGCCTGCCGAGCACTCTGCCGTCCGCCGTGACAATTTCGCCGCTGCACGCCTTCAGTCCTTCTTGGCGCAGGAAGGAGGGCAAGTCCTGCCCGGCGAGAAAGCAGACATCCTGACTCTCGCCGCCCGCCTTGAACTGGCTGAAGCCCAGTTCCGCCGCCTGTGCGAAAACATCGCTTTTCCGCCATGTTCCCAGCGGCAGAATGAGCCGTCTCAGCTGCGCCGCGCTCAGGCGGCAAAGGAAATAGGACTGGTCTTTGCCCGGATCGAGGCCACGGCGCAGACAGCCGCCCTCAGTCCGCGCATAATGGCCCGTGGCCATTGCCTCCATGCCTTTGGCGGCCATCGTCTCAAAGAGCAGGCCAAATTTTATCAGGCGGTTGCAGATGACGCAGGGATTTGGGGTCAGGCCGCAGCGGTAGGCGGCGGCAAAGGCGGCGATGATCTGCTGGCGGAACTCCTCACGCAGGTCAACGAGATGCAGCGGAATGCCGAGCTGATCGGCAACCGCCTGCACCTTGGCGGCATTTTCTTCGCTCTCCGGCAACAGGAGCATGAAAAAGCCCTGCACGGCAAAGCCCTGCTCCAGCAGCAGCGCGGCGGCGGTCGTGGAGTCAACTCCGCCGCTGAGGGCGATGCCGATGGAACAAGCGGAAGGAATCATTTGTGGAATATGCGCAGGCAGCTATTCGCGCTTGAATTTGATGTTAAGTTTTTTCTGCTAACGCCTCATGTTCTCTGATGAAATCGTTCAGTATGAGCCAGTGATTACGAAGCTGTCCTCTGATTTTGCTGTTTTTCATATTGAAGTGCGCCATGTTTGCGTAGGTTAGATAGTTCCCCCATTCATGTCGGTAGGATTTTTTCCATGTTTTTTCATTTTCATCAAAATTCCACTTCATTTTTCTTCTTGCGCCAAGATAGGAAAATTTTTTAAACAGTCTTCGTCTAAATATTTCTCCACGTCCATCTTCGTACTTTGAAAATTTCGCATAAAAAGCTCCTCTGCGAACTGAATGTTTCATTATTCGGTAAAACCTCGACAAACTTGCCGATTTCAAGTACGTGAAGCGTCCATTAAACTCAAAGCCTAAATAGGTAAATCGTCTTCCTGTATTCAGATTGCCATTTGGGAGTATTTTACCGCAGATGTAACCCAGCGGTGAGGAATGAAATTTATATGAATTTGTTTTGCTATCCTGAATTTCCAGATCGTATTCTTTTATTGTATTCAAAACCAATTTTCGGAGCATTTCTCCTGAGCTTTCAGGCGTTACTACAACAATATCATCAGAGTACCGCCGGTAGAGACCGCCGCACTCTTTAACTGCCTCTGCTATTTTCGAGTCAAAGTCCATAAGGTACAGGTTAGCAAGCATGGAACTTATTGGTGAACCCTGCGGAATCCCTTTTTCTCGTTTTGATTGTGTACCATCATTATTTTTTATAAATTTATTTGATTTTATAATTCCTGCAGGTCGAATTTTCGACCTTAACTCTTTTGTCGTACAGAACGCAACGATCTCTTGGTTTCTTAAATTTTCAATATCTTTAACTGCAACTCGCTTGATACCATTATCTTTTTCGTATTTAATTAAGTCATTTTTGACGACATCGAATAACGACTTAATATCTATGAATGAAAATTTAGTAATCGCTTTGAAGATATTGTAATGATCACGAGGCAGTTGTTCGAGCCGCAGAAGGCTGGCCCAAGCAGATTTCAGTCGTAAATGGTTCAGGTTATCAAAGAAACTCTTTATGTCAAATATTGTAGCCACAAGCACTGGTGTTTTCTGCCGCCGAATAAACGAAAATACTTCTTCTGCGAAATCAACATTGTTCATTCCGCGTTGTTTTGTCGGGTGTGGAATTTTTCGATAGGCCGTTACAGAGTTTGAGAGATTTCGATGAGATAACTCCTCTTCATAGAGTTTTCCAATTTTGGTCGTGTAATAACTGAAGACGTTTGAGTCTATATGGTTTGCATAGAATATCTCACGATTTTTTGCACTTTTTTTGCGCATTCCTCCATTGATGATCTCATCAAACTCATCGTACTCTTTTCTGAATTTTCGAGTTAGCATTGTCCGATGGATAAAAGGAAAGAAAGCGTGCTTGGCGATATTTGCAGGGTTATTTACATACTTCTCGACCCAAAGACGATCAAATTCAATCAGTGGAAGTCCAATGTGAGGATACTTCTTGATCCTAAACCAGTCATTTATTCGTTTCATAAAAAATGGGGCATGAAAGCAGAAGCATATCAGGGAGCTTGCCATAGTAGTAGTACATGCTACCTCGACACTATAACTACAGTGCCGCCCCCTTCACGCTGGGATACAAATTACTGTGGTATTCTTCTTATACACTGCGCTTACGATGACTCAGGCAAGGAGACAAGATGATATGAACACAGCATCGTTGATCGAGCTTTGCGGAATGGCGGTCAGTCTCTGGCCGAATCACTCTTGCGCTGCTCAAATGAACGATCCCTGACCTCTACAGGTCAGGCGACGGTTAAGAAACGTACTACTTGGCTCTGCTTTCACGCCCCAAACACAACAATACTTCATTTTTTCCATTCTCGCCATTTGCAAAAAAAAAATTAGGAGTTACGCAGTTGAGTAACTCCTAAAAATAACAAAAGTTTCTTCTCGCATTAGCAATAGACACTATATCGATTTTTCAAGCGATCGGCATTGACTTTTTGCCAAGGCCTGAATCTTAATATGAAATTGTGCAGTGCGCAAGCAATCTCCATGACTGTGTCAGCAAAACCGCGCAGCCAGTTTCTAAATTTATCTTTAACAACCCTGCATCTCTTAACTCCGCTTATAATATGCTCTATTCTGACTCTTATTTTTGAAACATTTTTATTCATTTCCTTTTCATCAGGAGTTAAATCTGTTCCTGGTTTCTTTTTCATTGGTTGAAAAATAAAAACATCTTCAACTGAAAAACCTTGAAAATCTGCATCTTGCAGCAACGAGCTTCCTTTCGGAAGGACATATCCTGCTTCATCTGATATTTTTTTGTCATGCTTTTTTCCAGCCGCTGTAAATGTTAAAAAAATTATCACGCACGAAGAGTTTGCAATTATATTGTTTTTGACGGAAAAGGTCTTTTTTTGCCGCTGTAATATTCTTTCTGCCGTCCGCTGTCTTTTGGGCGATTTATATTCCGTTCTGTTCCGTCATGACAATAAACATCAGGTTTATATTCATTTATATTTTCCATGTTTCTGCATGGAGAAGAGCCGGATTCATTCAGAGCTGCGGGCAAGAAAGGTGTCAAACAATGTGTAAACATATCAGCCTTCGACTGACTGATTCCAAAAAGTTAACCGATTGCCGCCTGTGTCATGTACTGTTTCATATATATTAAAATAAAAAAAAGCCTGTCAGCAGAGCATTTTATCGGAGAACTTCTGTAAACAGCATGTTTGTTTCTCCTTTCTTTTCCTGCAATTGTAAATTTACTTTCACCTTCAGATTTTTTGAAATAAAAAAAAGAGAATTGAACTCGTCAACAGACGAGTCCTGTCATCGCAATGAATTCATTATTTTTTTTCAAAGAGTTCCGTGTAATTTGTCATTTTTATGTCCTCTTCGCCTGTTTGCTTTTTTTGGCATTAAATTTTGAATTAACAAATTAAAACAACAAGCAACCTGAAATTCGACACATGCTCTCCTTGCTTATTTTTTAATAGGCTTTTCAAAATGTTGATAGTCTTTAAGGCTGTTCCAATTGCCGCCCCATGTCCAGCCAAGCCGACGAAACGCCCGCACCAGCGGATGATTCTTTGTCAGTGTGCCCGGAGCAGCCGGGTCATATTTTGCTGCGGCGGGAAGTGTCGTCGTTCCTTTGATGTAAGGATTCTGCATCGGGTTGATGTCGATTGCTCTGCCATAGGCGTGTTGCGACAGATGAGTGGTGCCGACACTGAGACGATAATTGAATGAAGAGGTGTTGTTTGCAGCCATTGAAAGATCGTCATCCCAGCGGCCATCTTTACGGAATTGCGGAGCTGCAATTGGAATGACGGAAAAAATTGGAAAATGTTTTGTTCGAGCTAGCGCAAACACGGTTTGAATATCTTTTTCTAAGTCGCGGTCCAGCACAAGCTGTCCTTGGTGCAGTTTGCCGTCAGTTGAATAATACTGCACAACAATCAGCTTTTGCTTATTGCGGATTTTCTCCGGACACTCTGCGGACAATCCCTCGAACGCTTCCTGTTTCGTCATGCGGCTGTCAATGATCTGCGCCGCCGCGATGCTGCTGCCCGCCCAATTCAGCAGAATTATTGTCAATAGTACGTTTTTACAAATAGAATACGCAAAATTCTTCATCTTATCTCGTTGTTAGTATTGAATGCGCCGCAATGCCGCTCAACGCGAAAGATCCTGCCAGCCACGCGGCGAGCAGCAGCAGGCAGGCTGTTCGCGCCCTGCCTTGCGCTGGGAGAAAAAGCAAGGCGGCAGCCGGAATTGCTGGTAGGGCTATGCCTGCCCAGAAAGGCGGCAGATGCCGGAGCAGCTCCTGCATTCCAAGAAAAAACCACGGTCCGCCGATATGCAGCAGCCCGAAGCGTTCCTGATCCAAAGGAGCTTTCAGGACAACTGCGACCGCCAGCGTCACGACAATCAGCGCGGCATGATTGCGCCAGAGCGCACTGTAGCGGCGGAGATGCGGCCATAGACAGAAACCACCCAGCAGCACCAACCCAGCAATATGATGCAGATAAATCTTCCGCAGTCCCGCCGAGCTGAGATCAGCAAGGAGCTGATTCAGCGGTTTGCCGAAGAGCGGCACAGAACGGAGGATGTTTTCCGTGATCGCTCCGGCGGCATCGCCGGTTGCATCGCCTCGGAGGATGTAGCCGCTGAAGAGCAGGAGCAGAGCAATCAGCACCGCCGCGCTCAGGCGCAGCCACGCCGTGCGGCTGAAAGGAACTCGGTTCTCCCAAAGCACTGCGGCGAGATGGGCGAGCAGAAGGAGGAAAAAAAACTGGCTGGAGTAATAATGCAGGCTGCGCCAGAAGAAGCCAAAAGGAACGACCAGCTCGATGGTGGCGACCGAATAGGACGGCTCTGCCGGATTGTACTGCAAGCCGAGCACCAAGCCGGACAATAGCGAGATGTAGAGGCTGATCAGACTGTGCCCGCCCCAGCGCACCGCCAGCAGCCGCTCTTTCAGCTTATTCATCAAACTGTCACCACGTAGCCAGTCACTTTGCCGGTTGCATCCTGCTCCACCTCCACCGGAAACACGGGCAGATTGCGCTGCGCAGGCCCGGCCAGCCGCTCGCCCTGCGGCGTGAAGCGGCTTTGGTGGCAGGGACATTCAATAAGCTGCTTGTCTTCCAGAAAATTGACCCGGCAGCCGAGATGGGTGCAGGTGCGCGACACCGCCCAAGCTGTGCTGCGGTCGGCACTGGCAAAAAGGAAGAATTCCCGCTCGGCATGAACCCCGCTGCGCGGCAGCGGCGCGGCAATTTTGATGTATTTCGGCTTGGGCTTGATGGTGAAGCCGCTGAACCGGAACAAAGGGTGAATCAGGGCCAAGCCGGACAAGGCCGCCGCCCAGCGGACAAAACGCAGCAACACACTGCGGCGGTCGGGTTCTTTGGCGCAGTCCGGGCAGCTCATGCTACAAAATATAGCGGCTCAGGTCTTCGTTCTCCGAGATTTCCATAAGCTGCTGGCGGACATACTCCGCAGTCACGGTGAAGGTCTGCTCGCCCAGCTCGGAGGCATCGTAAGAGAGCTTGTCTAAAACGCATTCTATCACCGTGTGCAGCCGCCGTGCGCCGATGTCCTCGGTCTTCCGATTGACTTCCGTGGCAATCCGCGCCATTTCCCGAATCGCCGCTTCGTCAAAGTGCAGCTCGATGCCTTCGGTTTTCAGCAAGGCGGTGTATTGCTTGACCAAGGCGTTGTTTGGCTCAGTAAGAATGCGGAAAAACTCATTTTCTCCGAGCGGATGCAGATTCACCCGGATCGGAAAGCGGCCTTGCAGCTCTGGGGCAAGATCGGACGGCTTGTTGGTGTAAAACGCGCCGGAAGCAATGAACAAAATATGGTCGGTGCGCACCGGGCCGTATTTGGTGGTCACAGTCGAGCCTTCAACGATGGGCAGCAGGTCGCGCTGCACGCCTTCCCGCGACACATCCGGGCCGTGGCCGCCACCGCCCCGCGAAGCAATTTTGTCAATCTCGTCAAGGAAGATGATGCCGGTCTGCTCGGTGCGGCGCACCGCTTTTTCGGCCACGCTTCCGCTGTCCACCAGCTTCTGCGCCTCTTCTTTCTTTAGATACTCAAGGGCTTCGGGCACACGGATTTTGCGCTCCTCCTTCTGCCCAGCGAAAATCTTGGAAAAGGCCTCTTGCAGCGAGGACTGCATCTGCTCTAAGCCGGAAGCGGAAAAGACCTCGACCACCGGCCCGCCCGGACGGCCTGCGGCCACTTTCAATTCCACCGTGCGCTCGTTCAGCTCGCCGCTGTGCAGCATCCGGCGCAGCTTTTCGCGAGTTTTTTCGGCACTGCTCCGCAGCCGCTCCTCCTCCGCGTTGTCCTCATAAGGCAGGGCGACAACCTCGCCGTCTTGCGCGGGTTTGCGTTCCGGCAAGGGCAGGAGCAGGTCGAGCAGCCGCTCTTCCGCCGCCGCCGCTGCCTTGGCCGCCACCGTCTCCTCTTCTTCTTTGGCGACCATGTTGAAAGCTAACTGCACCAAGTCGCGGATCATGGACTCCACGTCCCGGCCCACGTAGCCGACTTCGGTGAATTTGGAAGCCTCAACCTTGAGAAAGGGCGATTGAGCTAAATGCGCCAGCCTGCGGGCGATTTCTGTCTTGCCCACCCCTGTAGGGCCGATCATGATGATGTTCTTCGGCGCGATTTCCTCGTTGAGCGGAGGCGGTACTTGCTGTCTCCGCCAGCGGTTGCGCAGGGCGATGGCGACCGAGCGTTTAGCCTCGTTCTGGCCGATGATGTAACGGTCCAGCTCCTGCACAGTCTGCTTCGGGGTGAGGGAATTAAGAGAATTCATAACTCATTATTATAGACAAAAAGATGATATTGGTGTATTTCCCTGAAACTAAACAAGGAGTGTTGACAAAATTATGTCAACACTCCTGTTAGGTTACTCAGATTGTGTTTTTCGTTCATCACGACTAATGAAAAACACAATCCAAGCAGAATACACCAAAGCTGAAATACCTAAGATGCCGAAAAATATCAACGCTGCTATAGAAGCAGAAGAAAATTTTGCAGCACTGAAGAGCAGAACTATCGGCACTGATAGAGCGATTACTGCGATAGTTAAAGAAGGGTTTTTCGAGAGATACGGAAACAACCGAGCAAGCTGCCTAATATCGACTTTCATGATCATAGCTCCATGTTAATGCTGAAAGTAATACAAGTATTTCTTTCAACGTAA
This sequence comes from Candidatus Electronema sp. JM, assembly GCF_048287415.1. Classification (NCBI taxonomy): domain Bacteria; kingdom Pseudomonadati; phylum Thermodesulfobacteriota; class Desulfobulbia; order Desulfobulbales; family Desulfobulbaceae; genus Candidatus Electronema; species Candidatus Electronema sp. JM. The sequence continues at coordinate 43,899 of NZ_JBLWEN010000010.1, read as the reverse complement.
AACTACTACGTCACAAAACTTTTGTATTCTTTCAGTTCACTATGAGCTATGCCATATAGCTGCTTTCTTGCACTACGGTAGGCATATCAAGTTAAAGAGCATAATCTTACTTCAATCTCCCCTCTTCTGTCAACAGGAAAACTATAAAGATTTTACCTGCCGAACTTCGCCTTCAGCGCGGCCTGCACGTGGGCCGGCACCATGCCGCTGATGTCGCCGCCGTGCCGTGCCGCGTCCTTGATGATGGAGGAGCTGATGTAAATCCAGCGGAAGCCGGTCATCAGAAAGACTGTTTCCACCCGCCGTTCCAGCTTGCGGTTCATCAGGGCGAGCTGAAGTTCGTAATCAAAATCAGAGACCGCCCGCAGGCCGCGAATAATGGCGCAGGCGTTTTTTCGCATCGCATAATCCACAATCAGACCGCTGGCGGTGTCTATTTCCACGCGCTCGTTAGCGGAAAAACATTGCCGGATCATGCTGATCCGCTCCTCCACACTGAAGAGCGGGGTTTTGGCAGGATTCAGGGCGATGGTGATAATCACGCGCTCGAACATTCGCAGCGAGCGCGTGATGATATCCACATGTCCGTTGGTGATCGGATCAAAGGTGCCGGGATAAATAGCGATGTTCACTGCCCCGCCTCCTCTATCCGCCGGTAAAACCAGAGACCAGTTTCGCCGTAGCTGCGCTGATCAATCAACCGAAGCTGGCCGCATTGTTCCGGCAGGCGGGCATTTTTGCGCTCCTCAGCGATCAGCAGACCGCCTTCTTGCAGCAGGCCGCTTTCCGCCGCTGCCGCCGCTGTTTTTTCCGCCAATTTTTTTTCATAGGGCGGATCGAGAAAAATCAGATTAAAGCGCATTCCAGCGGGCAGGCGGTTTTTCAATTTAGCGAGACTGTCGGGCTTGGCCAAATCAAGCTGAAGCAAGGCCGCGTTGGCTCCGGCGGCGCAGCGGCTGAGGCTGTCCTGAATAAGCTGCAAGGATGTTTTGGACAGGTCAGCAAAGACTGCCGCTGCCGCGCCTCGGCTCAGGGCCTCCAAGCCAAAAGAGCCGGTGCCTGCGTACAAATCCAGCACCGTGCTGCCGGAAATCTCCGCCGCGATGATGCTGAACAGGGCTTCGCGCACCCGGTCGCTGGTCGGGCGGATGAGCGTGCAGCCGGATTTTGGCCCGCTGATGCTGCGGCCTCTGGCAGTGCCGCCGGTGATGCGCATCGTTCAGGCTGTAATTCCGCTGTCCGATGACGGCGGCGGCTGATTTTTCCGCTTCGCCATGCCGTACAGCTCCATCACCAATCCTGAGGCGGCGTAACAGAGGGCAAGCACGAAGAGGGTCACTGGCGGCTCGGTGGCGATGACCGCAATGAAGAGAATTGCGCCAACAGTTGCCTGAAACCGCTTCTCTTTGGCAATTTTTACCTTTTTGAAACTCAGGTAGCGGTGATTGGAGATCATCAGATACGAGAGCAGATACACCAGCAGCAGGATGGACAGATGTTTGACTGTTCCAGTCGCGCCGAAAAAGCGGCAGAACATCACCGTGGTGGCGACTGCTCCAGCCGCAGCAGGGCAGGGCAGGCCGACAAAATCGTGATGCTTGATTTTGCGCTGTTCCGGCGGAGTTTCGGCGATGACGTTGAAACGGGCAAGCCGGAGGGCGGTGGCGGCGACATACAAGAAGGCGGCCAGCCAGCCATAGCGTCCGTAGGGCTTCAAGGCCCAGAGATACGCGAGCAGGCCCGGTGCCACGCCGAAGGAGACCATGTCGCAAAGGGAATCTAACTGCATTCCGAAGCCGGAAGTCGAGCCGGTCAGGCGGGCTACTCTGCCGTCCAGCCCGTCAAAGATTCCGGCGATAAGGATCGCCACCGCTGCCGAATAAAAATAATCTCCGCCCTTGATGGCGGCGACCATTGAATAAAAACCGCAGAACAGGCTGGTGCAGGTCAGCAGAGAGGGCAGCAAAAAAAAACGGTTGGGCCGCAGCAGTTCCATAGCACGCCTCACAGGCAGGAAGAAAGCAGAAAAAAGCAGGCACCGGATCGTCCGGTCTGCGCCGGAAAAAGCTATTATACCTGCGGGACGCGGAGATGCAAGAAAATCCGCCGCAGATTCAGCAAGGAAGCGGCAGGAGGCAGCTTTTCTTCTGCATGTGTGCTGAAACGGCAAACAGGCCGGAACGGAGCTGCTCATCCGTTCCGGCCTGTTTGTTGTTGCGGGGAGATTGCTATTTGATTTCAGACAGCAGATTTGGATCAGTCACCAGCTTTCTGACACCGTGCCCGTGCTCTTCTTGGAACACATTGTTTTTGCACCACTCGCCAAGGCTGTTGATGTCAAGTTTGGCGCATTGCGGGCGGACGCTCCACGTCACCTGCAAAGGCGAGCAGACTTGATCATGGTACGACGGCCCGGTGGTTGAACCCAAGAACTCAACCGGGATGCCGGTGTTGTCCGGCAGGGATTTGGCCTGATGCTTGCCGCCGATCAGCCCGCCGCTGTAGTTGAGATCATTGAAGTTGACCGCCGTGGGATCGTTGACCACCAAGAAGACTTGGGTTTCCACCCGCAGTTTGGGGTCTTTGCAGCTCTCAGCCAAACAGGAGCCTAAACCTTTGCCCGGCTTCACATCGCAGGAGCTATGCACCCAATGCACTTCAATCGTGTCGCCCGGCTTCAGTCCATTGCAGACCTCACCCTTCAGCGGCTTCAGCTCTTCAGGACGCAGCGACGCGGTGTCATTGCATTTGTAGCCGCCTCCATGACCATCCTCTCCTTCACCGGCATAAAGGGAAAAATCTTTCGCTTTGTGCTCGGCATTGACATGAAAATGGACATTACAGAGATTTAATTCTCTGTAGCTTGGCGCAACAGGAAAAAAGACCTTGCTCTTTCCTTCCTTGCTGTCAATATCCCTCGGTGTTTGCGGCCCGGCACTTTTGCAGTCAACAGTTGGCGGAGCTGGAGATTTTTCTTTTGAATCTCCTTTGTTGATGCCGACGCAGGAAGAAAGACCAACGACAGCAAGTGCCGCAACAATATATGATGGAATGATTCTTTTCATGATGATATCCTTATGAGTTTATTTGCTGTTATCGAAAATAGAACCGGCCAGTAACTTCATCTGTTGGCAATAATTTATTGTAAGCGAGGCGTATTTTGAAAGTCAAGGGCTGCTGTGATATTTTTATCACCCGGCCTGAACTTGCGAACGACCTGCCAAGACTGTTTGCTCACTTTAATACAAATTTGTTATCAACTCTCTCTATGCGGTTACAAAAAAGTATGACTTGCTGCAAGCCTGAACAGGTTATGTCGCGCACAACCGCACGCTTTTAAAGGAAAAGGAGCAATGCTGCAAAAATGGCATACACTTTGCAATAACCAGCGCAGGACGCGACCGGAACGCAACAAAGGATGAAGAACGCAGCTCTTTGGCAGCGCATCTTCCGGCAATAACTTAATTTCTTTGAAGGAGGACTTGTTATGAATCCGAGTGCGATCAATGCGGGAGACACCGCGTTCATGATGATCGCGGCGGCGCTGGTCATGTTCATGACCCCAGGACTGGCCCTGTTTTACGGCGGCCTGGTGCGCTCCAAAAACGTGCTCTCCACTGTGGTGCAGAGCTTCTTCTCGCTCGGCGTGATCGGCCTGATGTGGGTGGCCTATGGCTACTCCGTCGCCTTTGGCCCGGACATCGGCGGGGTGATTGGCGGCTTGGACTGGGCCTTCCTCAAAGGCGTGGGCTTGGAGCCAAGCGGCAACTATGCCACCACCGTGCCGCACATAGTTTTCTGCGCCTTTCAGCTCATGTTCGCCAGCATCACCCCGGCCCTGATCACCGGCGCCTTTGCCGAGCGGATCAAGTTTAGCGGCTTCCTGCTCTTCACTTTCCTCTGGACGACCATTGTTTATCTGCCGGTCTGCCACTGGGTCTGGGCGGCTGACGGCTGGCTGTTCAAGCTGGGCGCGCTGGACTTCGCAGGCGGCACGGTCATTCACCTCAACTCCGGCATGGCCGCGCTTATTGCTGCAATCTACATCGGCAAGCGCAGAGGCCACGGCAGAGACTCCTTCCTGCCGCACAGCTTGGGCATGAGCGTGCTCGGCGCAGGCATCCTCTGGTTCGGCTGGTTCGGCTTCAACGCAGGCAGCGCAGGCGCAGCCAACGCCGTGGCAGGTTCGGCCTTCTTTGTCACCCACATTGCGGCAGCAGCGGCAATGGTTTCGTGGGTGGCTGCGGAATGGATGCTGCATGGCAAGCCGACCGTTCTTGGCGCAGCTTCGGGCGCAGTTGCCGGACTCGTCGCCATCACCCCGGCTTCCGGCTTTGTCGGCCCGGTCTCAGCAATTATCATCGGGCTGGTTGCGGGCGTGCTCTGCTACTTGGCGATCAATCTGAAGGCAAAATTCAAATATGACGACGCGCTGGACGTGGTGGCCGTGCATGGCTGCGGCGGCACCTGGGGCGCAATCGCCACCGGCCTCTTCGCCTCCAAGGCCATCAACTCGGCAGGCGCGGACGGCCTCTTCTTCGGCAGCCCTGACCTGCTCTGGAAGCAGATAGTCGGCGTGCTGGTCACCTTCGCTTACTCCGGCATCCTCACCTACGTGATCCTGAAAGTCACGGACAAGCTGGTCGGATTCAGAGTGACGGACGAGGACGAGGTGATGGGGCTTGATCTGTCCCAGCACAACGAGGTAGGATATAATCTCTAACGATTCTCTCAGGCGCACGGAGGTGCGGGCATGAAAAAGATAGAAGCCATCATCAAGCCGTTCAAGCTGGACGACGTGAAGCACGCCTTGACCAGCCTCGGCATCACCGGCATGACCATCAGCGAGGTCAAGGGCTATGGCCGCCAAAAAGGCCACACCGAGATGTACCGTGGAGCCGAGTACCACGTCGAGTTCAACCCGAAGATCAAAATCGAGCTGGTGGTGCGGGCTGACATGGCCGAGAAGGTGGTGACAGCCATCCGCGAGGCGGCCCTGAGCGGCAAGATCGGCGACGGCAAGATCTTCGTCCTGCCGGTCGAGGACGTGGTGCGGGTGCGCACCGGCGAACGCGGCGAAGCGGCGGTTTGAGAATATCTACGAGGAGCTGTCGGCAGGCAGCTCCTCGTTTAAGTTGTGCAGTATGAACAAATCAGTCCATTGGCGCCAAAACCTCCCTTGACCGAGAGCCATCCGACGGCCCGATTATGCCGTCGCGCTCCATCATCTCGATCATCCGCACGGCGCGGTTGTAGCCCACCCGCAGCCGCCGCTGGAGCATGGAAACTGAAGCCTGCTGGGTCTCTATGACCACCGCCACAGCTTGGTTGTAGAACGCATCGTACTCTTCGCCGCTCTCCGCATCTTCCTCAGCAATTTTCAACATGGACTCATCGTAGTCGGCATTGCCCTGCTCTTTGAGGAAATGGATGATCCGTTCTGTTTCTGCCTCTGAGATGTAGGCACCATGAATCCGCTGCAATTTCACTGCGCCGGGCGGAAGAAAGAGCATATCGCCTGCACCGAGCAAATGTTCGGCCCCGGAGCTGTCAAGAATGGTGCGCGAATCCACCTTGGAAGAAACTTTGAAGGAAATGCGGACAGGAAAATTCGCCTTGATCAGACCGGTGAGCACCTCTGCCGAGGGCCGCTGGGTGGCAAGAATGATGTGCATTCCGGCGGCGCGGGCCATCTGCGCCAAGCGGGTGAGGGACGTTTCCACATCCTTGGAGGCGGCCATCATCAGATCAGCCAGCTCGTCAACGATGATCACGATATAAGGCAGTTTCTCCGCCGCAGTTTCGTTGTAGGAGTCAAAAGATTTGACCCGCGCCGCTTCCAGCAGCTTGTAGCGCCGCTCCATCTCCTGCACCGCCCAGAGCAGGGCGCGGCTGGCCATTTTCGGCTCGACCACCACCGGGTGCAGCAGATGCGGAATGCCCTCATATACCGACAGCTCAATCCGCTTTGGGTCTATCAGCAGCAGCCGGACTGCATCCGGCTTGGCTTTGCAGAGAATTGAGCAGATGAAGGCGTTGATCGCCACCGACTTGCCCGCGCCGGTGGCTCCGGCGATGAGCAAATGCGGCATCCGCGCCAAATTGGCCACGGTCGGTTTGCCGATGACATCCACACCGAGGGCGACAGTCAGGAAGGAGGCGGAGTTTTGATATGCGCTGTCCAAGAGAATGTCGCGAAGAAAGACTGTTTTGCGCTTGGGATTAGGAATTTCAATGCCGATAGCCGCCTTGCCGGGAATTGAGCCGACCACTCGCACCCGGTCCACTTTCAGCACCATTGCCAAATCATCGGCGAGATTGACGATCTTGTTGATTTTAATCCCGGCTGCCGGGGCGAATTCGTAGGTTGTCACCACCGGTCCCGGCGACACGCCGACCACCTCGCCTTGCACAGCGAAATCCAGCAGTTTTGCAATCAAGATTTCGCTGGTTTCGTCGTAATGCTGCTGGTCAATCTCAATATTTTCCTGCGTGTTCTCCTCCAGCAGGCTGATTGGCGGCAGTTGAAAATTGTCCCAATTCACCGGCTTTTTCTTCGGCAACGCAGCGACCGGCATTTCCGGCTTGGCCGCCTCGCGGATAAAGGGCAGTTTCTGGACAATCATCGAAAGGCCTTTCGCCGTTTCTTCCGGCGGCAGAGACGGCAGCATCTTGCGCTGCTCACGCTCGGCATTCCAGTCGGCGAGTTTTTCCTGCGCATTCAGGGCACGGGCGGCGGCGTTTTTTGCCGCTGCCGCTGTCTGCTCCCAGGTCCAAACAGCAGCAGTCAACGGCGAGAAACGGACTGCAGCCATCAACGAAAAGAGCAGAAGAAGGAGCAGGAGCAAGATGGAGCCAGTCTTGCCGAGCAGCCCTTCGAGCAGGTGCCGAAGCAGTGTGCCGAGAAAGCCGCCCGGCAGGACATGCTCCGGCGGAAAAATCAACTGATCCGCCGAGGCCAGCAGGCCGGAGGCGGCCAGCAGCACGCCGGTCAGCCCCGCGACAATGAAGGGCAGGCGGTGGAAAACAGCGCGGGCGGCAAGAACTGCGGCGGCGAGATAGAAAAGCAGCAGCGGCGGGAAAAATGCAATCAGCCCGAAGAACGACAAGAAATAACGGGCGGTGTAATGGCCGAAATGACCACACCAGTTCTCGGCGGGCAACTGCGGCTGAGGCGGCTGGCCGAGCAACGGCAGGCTGTAGCTGATCAGGCTGAGGAGCAGCACCGCGCCGAAAAAAAGGCAGGTGACTGCCGCCGCCTCTTGGCGCAGGGCCGCTTGGTTGCGCGGGGACATGAGGAAAACGACTTTGTTCTGACAGCAGCTCGGTTAATAAAATTGCATAAATAAAAAAAGGAGATGCCTTGCGGCACCTCCTTTTTTTCCAGCAGCAGGGGCGAAAAATTTTTCGCCCCTGCTGCAAGACAATTTACATGCCTGCGCCGGAAGCGGCCTTCTGCATCTTGACCTCAACCTTCTCGGTCAAACCGCTGTAGTAGGTGCGCAGGTGCTCCAGAACTTCCTCACGGCCAAAGTGGTCAACCACCTCTTTGCCCTCAGACAGCGCCTTGCGCAGCTTGGTGCCGGAGAGGATGACGCGGTCTTCCTTGGTGTGGTTGCAGGTGCGCAGCGAAGCCATGCCGTCGCACTTGTGGCAGTAGAAGGTCCAGTCGATCTTCATCGGCTTGCAAAGCAGGTCCTTGCCAGCAATGCCGGTGACCGGCACGCGGTCAAAAATCTCCTGCGCCTCGAACAGGCCGTAGAAGTCGCCTACACCAGCATGGTCACGACCGATCAGCATGTCGGTGATGCCGTAGTTCTGGCGGAAGGTGGCGTGCAGCAGGGCCTCGCGCGGGCCTGCGTAGCGCATATCCAGCGGATAGCCTGCGTTGATGACGTTGTCTTTGACAAAGTAGTTGTCAATCAGTATCTCGATGGCCTTGACGCGTACCGGGGCAGGAATGTCGCCTGCCTTCAGGTTGCCGATCAGGGAGTGAATCAGCACGCCGTCACAAACCTCAATGGCGATCTTGGCCAGGAACTCATGCGAGCGGTGCATCGGGTTGCGCAGCTGGAGAGCGGCAACCTTGGACCAGCCACGCTCCTCGAACATGGCGCGGGTCTCAGCCGGGGTCAAGTACACGCCCGGATACTCGGACGGATAGCTGCCCTGGGACAGCACCTTCACCGGGCCGGCGATGTTCACATCCTTCTGGTTCATGACCATGATCACGCCAGGATGATCTGCCGGAGCGACCTGCCAGAACTTGCCGTCCACAGAGTCCGCGCCGGAACCCATGAAGACCTTCTCGCACTCCCACTTCTTGTCGGCCTCGGTCATGTCAAACTTCTCCGTGACCTTCATGGTGGCGATGATCTCGCCATCTGCCTCAAGAGCGATCTCGTCGCCGGTGGTGATGGCGTTGGCATCGTCCTTGGTCACATCCAAGGTGATCGGCACAGGCCAGAAGGTGCCGTCAGCCAGCTGGAAGTTCTCGCAGACGCTTTTCCAGTCAGCCTTGGTCATGAAGCCAGCCAGCGGGGAGAAGCCGCCGATGCCCATCATGATCAGGTCGCCCTTGGCGCGGGCACTTACCTTGACCTTCTTCAGACCTGCGGCCTTCTCTTTCTCTGCGGCCAGCTCGCTGCCGTGCAGCAGAGCGCAGACCAGACCTTTGCCGCCGTGGGGGGCTACCAGTTTAGACATGACTTTTTCCTCGTTCAAATGATGGTTTATTTTCTCTTAAGAAATGCGGCGCACTGAGGCCGCAGCAAGAACGGTTTCTGTGAAGATGAAATCTTCTAATATAGGACAATGGGCGGAGAAGTCAAGCGGAAAACAAACGGAGCGGAAAAAGGAAACGGCCCCCGGCGTGATGCCGGAGACCGTCTCTCAACCTGCTCTCCGCTGCTTAGTTACTGAGAGCAGCGGTCTGTCCAGTTCTGCCTGCCGCTTTTGGTTTTTTTGATGGGCAGGTTCTCTTGGCTCACCTCGATGATCTCACCAGTGCTGGTCTGGATGAAGGCCTTGGCCGCGCTGTCGCCGGTGCCGACATGCATACTCGGCGTGGTGGAAAGACCGCGTCCAAGACTCAGCTTGTCCATGACAAATGCCCCGCCTGCTGTTCCACGGGTTGTGATGCCGGTGCAGGTCGTTGCCCCTGATGCACCGCAGCTCAGGTCGAACGTGCCGAAAACATTCTCTATCCATGCCGTGCCGGTCTGGTAATGCACGCCGTAGAGCGAGCTTTCCCCTTCAGCCTTGCAGATGTCGTTGTAGGGCTGATAGGTGGTGTAGGTCAGCAGGCCGCCAAGCAGGGCCGAGGTGCCGAGATTCCGCTCCCGCGCATCATGGAAGTCCCGATACCAGCCGTCAAGCCCGGTGGTGTAGTTCTTGCCGTCAACCGTCATGAAACCGGTGCCTGCGATGTACTTCCGCAGTTTCTCGAAGATCGGCACGTCAATCAGCGGAGAGGTTCCCGTATCTGTGGCTTTTCTTCCTTTTACGGAGATGCTGTTCATAACATTGGTCGGGAAACAGTAGTCCGCGTCCGTGCTGATCACCTCCGTGCAGGTGTATTGCGTGCGGTTCGTGACGCTGGTTTTGCAGTTGTAGCACGACAAAGAGGACAACGCGTTGCCGTTTGCGTCAACATGCGGAGAATGCAGCACATCCGCAACAATGATTTTGTCTGTCTGCATCAGGCCGCGCTTGCCGGGCGCTTTGGCGGGAGGAGCCGTTTGCGCAGAAAGATTGGCGTTCTGATTGTCGGTCTTGTTGATATCCCATTCAATCCGCGCCCATGTCATCATGGGATTATACTTGTAATCAAGACTGCTGGGCGGCAGTGTGGCCCAGTAATCAAAACTGGACAGCTCGTCCTTCAGCGGCTCCTTGAGACCAAAGAAGCCAATTTTGCTCCGATCACCTTGCTGGTCGCAATTCGCTGAGGCGCCAGGCAAGCACCAGCCGTCATCTGCCTTGTCCTGCTCGCTGAAGAAACGGCCTGTTCCTGCGTACACCCAGAAGTTGTCGCCGTCATAGCCGATGGAAGGTGCGCCGATGACCGGCATCTGCACATCAGCGAGCTGCCGCAGCGGGCCGTTGTTGTACTTCAGACTGTCAGCAGTATCATTCCACATTCCAGGCCAATCGGAAGGTTTGGCGGCGGTCTCTATGCCGTTTGGATTCAGCTTTTTCGTCACCATGCGGAAGACTCTGCCGCCTTTCTTCCAATAATACTGCCCGGCGATGCCGTTGAGATAACCTGGTGGATAGGGTTCAAAGGCGGAGCCGTCAATTGTGCCGAAATAGATTGCGTCAGTGCGATATCGTGCGCCCCGGTCATCAGGCGCGGTCAAGTTGATGTTGTAGTCAACCGCGATGATGTCGGAGATGAAGCTGGAATTGATGGTGCCGCCGTTGGTTGGCAGCGTGAAGACACCTGCTTCGCTGCCGCTGGTCGGCGCTGTATTAGGAATGCGGAATTGTTTCCAATCCGTTTTGGCTTGGAACGTTTTCGGCCAGCCATTATTCCAGTCGGTCACTTCGCCATTCAGCCACGAAAGCGGCATCACGGCGATTTTGCCTTGCGGGGCATGGCTGCCGTCCAGCTCGGTCGGGCCGTTGCCAAGGACAAGATACCAGTCTGACTTCACATTGCCTGTGCTTTCTGCCATGCCGCCTGAAGCATCCGCATTGGGATAACTGGAACGCATTGTCACCAACGAAGGCGACGAGGTGGTGTAGCCCATGTCGGCATAGAGCGTGTTGCTGCCGTTCAGCACTTGGGTCATCTCGCCCAGCAGACGTGGCGTTGCCGCGTCTGGGTCCGTGATATCCAGGACGAAATACGCCGAAGTGAACTGCCGATTCTCACTGTTGTAATTCGAGTCTGCGACATCAAGCAGGTCTTTGGCCTTCACTGGTGCGCCGCCGAAACGCATGGAGCCAACCAGAATAGTGCCCCAGCCGCCGGGATGGATGCAGCCTGCCGCAGTTACTCCTCCGTTACATGCACTTTCTGGCTCAAATATCTGCACATCAAAAATGCGGGGTTTCTGATCAACATAGTACTTATGAGCATAGTACTTGTCAGCCAGGCATTTCATGTGCGGCTGGAGGTTGTAGGGAAGATAGGCCCACAGCTCCTGCCCAAGGGCTTTGCCGCCGGTGCCGCAGCTTCCTTTGTTTGGCTGATTGCTGGTTGCGCATGTTCCGTCAGCCTCTGGAGGAGCGCAGCAGAACTGGCCGCCATTGCTTTCAAGATAAAAGCCGCCGTTCACCGCGTGCAGCATTCCGTCGTTGCTGCCGAAGTAAATCATGTTGCGCCGTCCTTTCCAGCGCTCCACGAAATCCCGGTAGGTCGGGTCGCGGTAGATGTAATGATAGGCTTCCGCAGGTTTGGCCACAAGAATCGGGGTGGAATGGATGATGTCGCCAAGCCGCCATGTTTCTGATAGCTGATTGGTAGGATCTGACGGATCGTCGCTGATCAGATTGAAAGCTCTGGAGCGCAGCACTTTATCCAGCCTCTTGTTGTTGTTGGCATCTGTCGTTTCATCAGTTGTGACCGAATCAACACCCTGAATCCACGTGACCAACCCGTCAAGAGATTCGCGTTCCCTTCTTTTGGCGTAATCAGCCGCATTTTCAGTCGCTCCTTGCGGCGTATATCCAGCGAAGGTCAGCAAGTCGGCGGAAGTCAGAAAATCTCTGCTGATTGGCCCGCGCCCGCTGCTCTGGGCAACCGTGTTCAGCGCGGTGAGTTTGCCGCTGTCGGTGCTCTTGGTGATGGTGTCGTTGATCTTGCTGCCGTTGTTGTAATAGCTGGCAAGTTCTGTCAGCAGGAACTGTTCCCCGTCATCCACGCGGCCATTGTTGTTGGCATCGTTCCATGTCCAGATTTTGCGCTCGTTCAGGACATCCATCTTTGCCAGCCGCTTGTTGGCCGACCAGAGATAGTTGATGTCAGTGATTTCCACGCAATTGCTTGAATTGGTGGCGGGACAGCGCGGATCCGGGGTGCTCGGCGTTGCATCTGGCTCGCCCGGACATTGCATGTTGTTGGTGTAAAATCCTTGAATATCGTAGCAACCGCGTGTTCTGTTGGCCTTAGTGCTGAAGTAGAAAAGCACTCGCTTGTCTGCGCCTGCATCAAGCGTGCCGTTGCCGTTGAGGTCCTCGCCTGCGTCCAGCTTGCCGTTGCCGTTGGCATCCTCACCTGCGTCCAGCTTGCCGTTCTGATTCGTATCCTCATACATCAGACCAGCGGAGCTGACAAAAAGCGAATGCACATCACCAACCCAAGAAACCTTATTTGTTGGCGTGGACTGATCCTGATGTTTAGGCCAGAACACCGCTTGATAGACCGCGCCGGAACCGCTGCGCGAGCTGGAGATAACCGAGGCTGCCGAACCTGCCGAAGCCCGGCTGAGAATGTCGTCCAGCACGGCGTAGAGATTTTTCTCCAACTGATCCGGGTTTTCGCCGGGATAATAGGAGTTGGTGCCGCCTTTGCTTGCCGCATAGCGGAGCAGGGTTTCCGGCTTGCACTCCTCCACAGCACCGCTTGCTGCTGTCGTGTTCAGTTTACTGGTGGCGACAACATAGGTGGAGATGTTCTGCTTCTGGGTCGGATTGCCGTCCGGGTCAATGAAGTAGCGGCTTTTGTAGGTCGGCCAGACGTTCTGTCCCCACCACGTCATGTCATCCAGATAGGTGCTGCGGAAGAGCGTGTCTTTGCAAGGGCCTGTGACAGGCGTGGTGGTCGTGGTCGGTGTTGGTTCGGCGGTGCCGTCGCCGGTCAGCACGTCGCCGTTCTTTTTGCTGGGGAAAAAGGTTGTCTGATCCACTGTTGTTGGCGCAGAGGCGAATTTGACCACCGCCGGATTCACATCGGTGGTGGATTCACCTTCCGTGATCAGCAGGATGTGGTTGTCCTGACACCAGTATTGCACCGGATCTTTGTCCAAGGCGTAGTCGGTGCAGGTGCCGTTTGTGTCGGTTTTGACGCAGAAATCAAGATACTTGTTATTGCTGTCCTTGGTGTCGCGCAGCCGGAAGGCATCATTCTGCGTATAATAGCCCAGAGCGGTGTACAACGCCTCGGCAAGCGGTGTCCATGAGGTGCCACGGACATCATTGATGGCTGCGGCCATATCGTCCACATGCCGCCGCTTGTTGCCGGGATATTCTGTATCCGTTGCATCCACGATGAAATCGCCTGCCTCGAGCTTGGCGAGCAGCTTTGCGCCGTCTTGGTTGCCGGTCGGACAGTAGCGGGTGACACCAGGCGTGACGTAATTCGTTTGGCATTCCGTGGATGCGCCCACATTATTGAAGGCCATCACGCCAAGCCGCAAGTCGCGCTGCACGTTGTGCAGGATGCCCTGAGGCCGCGCAGTCTGCTGAATGTAGCCCTTCATGGTGGCGATAGGATAATCGCCGCCCATCAGAGAAATGATGCCGGAATCAGAAACCACGCCGGGCACGTTCCATGTCTTGGTTGTGTCACCAGCTTGATCAGAAGGGTCAATCACTTCAGGCAACGCTGTGTCCTGGCAATAGGCGATGCTGGCATCAACGATGCAGTTTTCAACAGCAGTGGCAAGCTGGTTGCTGTTTCCAGTCTGGCCTTCCCATTGCCCGCCTACTGCGTTACCAGTCTGCGTCTGTCCTTCATTCGTGCAGCTATTGTTGGAACCGTCATTCCAGATAAATTGCTGCACCCAGTCAGAAGTAGCACAGTCTGCTAACGTGCTTTTGGTGCATTTGTAGTTATAAGAAGGCGTTTTTGTGTTTTTATAGAATGCGCCTCCGTATGAGTAGGTGCATTCCGTTGCCTGTCCGTTCATGTCGCACCCTGGACCGGTATTGTTGCCGTTTGGTGCTGGCACCGCAGGCTTTGCTATACAAGTCATCATCGTGCCCTGCGCCGGTTGCCAGCAGCGTCCCACATACCCTGCCCGTTGTGCTGGATTGGTGATATTGGAATCATAGATGCCGTAGCAGATGTAGGCACCGTAAGCAGGTTGCAGCGTGGACGAAGGATACGGCGGCGTTGTCCAGCTTGTGCATGGAGTTTGGTTGTTCGCGCAGTTTCCGCTGTACAACGCAGCGCAGTTTGTTGCCACATTGCTGATATTGCGGTATGTCTGATCTTTCCACCACTTGGAGCAGAACTGAAGGCTGTGATTCAACATAGGCCGCTGCTTGGTGATGTCGGTGTTGTTCGCCGGCATGGTCGCCAAGCACGAATCTATGGGCTGTCCCCAGTTGGCACCGTTCGGATCTTTATTCAGAATGGTGTCAAGCATATCTTGGCACTGCCCGGAAATCTGCATTCCCAGTGCTGTGACCGCCATCACTTCCAGCCGGGTGGTGTCGTCGCTGCTGTCCACCCGGTCTTTTCTGAAATAGGTCGAATCATCCTCATATTTGCCGCCCCGCACGCCGAGAGTCAGGTAGGACACGGTGCTGTCAGATGCCTTCACCATCTTCACCTGCTTCATCATGCGCGAACCAGAGCAACCCCGGTGCTCGGCAACCAGCACTTGTTCATAATAATTGTGCTTGCCGCCCGTGAGAATCTTCTTCTCAATGTCAAATTTGGAGGCTGTCGCCCAGTTGAGAAAGTTGCCGCGTGCGACAAAGGATGTCACTTTTGTCGGGGTGACAGCAGTGTCAATGGTCAGACAGAGCGCGTCAGTGCGGGTGTACTTTGTCCCGTTGCCGGAACAAGCGGCTGTTGCTGAAGCAGGCGCGTTCGCCAGCGGAGTAAATCCGCCTTGGCGCAGGCTTTGCCATTTTGCGCTGTCCTTGCCCGGCACATTGTTTTGGTTGCTGCCAACCAGCGATTGATACAAAATGCCTTTGTACGAAACAATTTTGCCGGAGCTGTAGCTTTCCGTGCTCATCCACGTGTGCTCAACGGGCTTCCAGTCGGTAACACCGGTGTTTGCCGTCAACGCTGTGCCCGTGCTGGTGCCGCCTGCCGCAGTGTAATAGAGCTGTGGGCCGTACCAGGTGAAGGATTTCGGCGGATAGGTGATGCCAGCTCCCCACTGGGTCAAACTGGGCACGGTTGCCGACAGCTTCCGCCATGTCACTCCGGTGTCTTTGTCAATGGTCGTGCCATTTGAAGTGCCTGCGGTGGTTGCTTCATAAATGTTGCCAAATGCCTGCACCCTGGTGTTGACTGTATAAGCAGTGCCGCTTTTCCATTCAGAACCACGATAGGTGTCCGTCACATCTGCCCATGTGTACCAGGCATCGTTCTTAAAATATCCACCGTAGGAATAGGTGTTGTCATAGCCAGTGACAGTAGTGATGTTCGTGCGGGTGCCGTTGCTGGACACATCCACAATGTCATAATCGCCATCCATGCAGCGCTGGTATTGCGCTTGCAGGCTGTTGTTGATCATCACCGGCGTTGTTCCATTCGCTTGATAAATCAAGCCCTGCTTGCTGTAGGCCGCGTCCAGCATCGAGCCGGAGTTGTCCAGCACCATCAGCAGGTTGGGCTTGGCCCCGGAAGAAAGGAACGGCGGAATGCCCACACCCGAACTGCACACACTGTCTGCCGTGCGTCCTGCGGCAGGCAGCAGCAGGGCCGCTGCGGCGCAGGACAGGGCTGCATATATCGTTTTTTTCATCATCGTATCTCCCAGCGCGTTATCGTGCTTCCGCTTATGGATAATTGCAGGCTCCGCTTGAACCAAGAATGTGGCCGTACTGAACGCAAATCACCGACTGGCTGCCGTTGCGTGGATTCGTATGCTGCACATTGATGTCATAGACCAGCGTGGCTCCGCCGCTGCCCATTCCTTTGCCCACACCTTCATAACCAGCGGCCATCTGCAAGGCCGAGCCTTGGGTCAGCCGTGTGTTGCCGCCAAGGAGGATATTGGAGTGCGGCTGGCTGTTGGTCGCCGTGTCATCAAAATTTCCAGCAGCATTGAACACCGCCGGAAAAACTATGGCCCGATCTGTGTCTTTTGGAATGGCAATGCCGTTCGGCGCATAGTTTCGCCAGAAACCCAGCGCGTTTCCCATGACGGCCAAATCATAACTGGTTGAGCTGCCTCGCATCCGCATGACCGCATTATCGGGGGTGTTCGCCCTGAAACCAAGACAGGCAACGCTCTGCTCCAGTGTTTCAGAAGCCAGCTCCGTCGCCGCGTCCGCGTTGTAAAACGCATCTTTATAGGCGCGGTCATTCATGGCGATCCGCCATTCTATCTCACTGTTCTGATTCACTGCAATGCCCAGCATGGTGAGCACCAGCAGGATGAGCAGCGACGCGACCATCACAAAGCCTCCCTCGCCACCGCCGTGTTTCCATATTTTCATAGCCAGCTCTCCTTAATTTTGCTGCTTCACATTTTGTTTGATGTAATTGAATGTTGCGATTTCCTGCTCGCCCAAGCCCCGGTTGACAGTCACAATCACTCGTATCAATTTAGGCTTTTGCTCTTCACGCTCGTTTATGGCATCCGGGATAGCGGTCATGAAGCAATTTCTGGCGACATTCCAATGGATAGTATAGACAGGAGGTGTCGTGCCGCTCGTTAGAGATGGGTAACTGTCAGGTTTCTGCTTATTGGTATCAGTTTGCAGCGGACTGTTATTAATGCCCGCGCATCCGTCTTTGTTCTTGTCCTCAAGATTGATGTAATCTTGCCCCAGCAGCAGCTCAATTTGGTCTGTCGCCCATGTTGCGCCGCTGGTGATGGTGTTGGCGCTGAGGTTTTTAGTGATCACGGCTGACTGCATTCCAAACAACCCCAGAATGCCGATGGTGAAAATCGCCATCGCTATCAGCACCTCTATCAGGGTGAAGCCGGTTTGCCCGGTGCGCAGCAGCCCTTTTGCGCAAACCGCAACTTGAGCAGCAAGGGATTGAGCAGGGGCGAAAAATTTTTCGCCCCTACTCAGCAAGCGGTCTATTCGTTCTGTTTTCATGATTACAGTCCAACATTGCGAAGTTCAATGGAAGTGACAAGCAGCCGCCGCTGATAATTGTCGTTGGGCGGATTGCCGGAACCGCTGGTGCGAGTCCATGCTTTTCCCGAAGCGGGAAGATAGGTTATGGTGTCCTTGTAGTAGGGATCAGGATACAACGAACGAATCAGAATAGAGAGCTGAATAATGCGCGTGTCTTTCGCCAAATCCGCTTCAGGCGGAGGTAGTTCTGGATGCCCCGGAGGACTGTTTCCTTGCAGATAACGAAACTCAATCGCATCAATTCCTTCGGCGACAGCCTGTTGCTGGCCGGGGCTGTCTTGAACTTGCAGATTGCGCATCAATCTGCTGCCCTCCAAGGAATATGTTACTGTATGGAGCTTCCATGTATTATCTTCCAACCCGCAGTATTCAAAAGAAAAATTATCCACCCCCATGTTCAGAATGCCATAGGTTGTCGGATTCACGCTGCAAACACCTCCCGGATTATAGCCGACCATCCGTATGTCTCTGGTTATGAAATCCAGCGCGGAGCGCAACTGCTGCTGGAGGTCAGCCACCTGCCCCTGCGTTTTATAGGAACGCTGCTGGATGCTGTACACACCGTAAACGCCTGCAATGACGAAACTGGAGAGCACCAAGGAGATCATGATCTCCACAAGGGTGAAGCCGCTGCTTGCAAGTATTTTTTTATTCATCATAATCCCCTCAGCTCCTGCTGAACTGTGTGCAGCTCAATCAAGGATTTGTTCCGTCATTGTCCCAAGAAACACCATTGAACCGCCGTATTTTTACCATGCCGTATGTTGTTGTCGTCACAGCATAGCAAACATCATGATTCTGATCGTCGAGATAGGTAGTGCCGGGATTGGCCGTTCCTGTCTTGCCGAAGGTGATATTAGTCGCCAACGCGGTGAAATTTTCCTTGTCCCATCGTTTAACCACCTTGCCTCTGCCATAATTAACACCGCTATATTCCGCCAATTCTCTTTTAAATTCTCCTGCATCCCATTTTTTGTTATCGTTGTCGTCAAAATAATAATATCCGGGTTGCGCAGAGGTGACAAATTTCACCCGGCTTTCAGCGTTATTTTTCACCGCCAGCAGCCGTGCCCGCTGCATGTCCGCATATAAGGTTCTTGCCGCGCTTTTCAGCCGCTGTTCTGGCAAGCCGCTTAAAAAACTTGGCAAACCAATCGCTGAAAGCGCACTGATCAACGCGATAACCACCATCAGCTCAACAAAGGAAAATCCCAAGTCTTCCGTTGTCAGCATTTTACTCCCAAGCAGAGCCGCTGAAGCGCCGCAGCCTGATGCCGCCAAACTGATTCACGCTGGCAGCATAGCAGACATCACTATTCTGATTTTGCAAATAAATATTTGCGCCGATTTCTGGTATTGGAATTTTCTTATTGTTTGTGTCCAGCCCAAGAAAAGCTGTTCCTTGCGGCTCGAAAATTATTGTTCCTGATGAAGGCACAGGACTTGTCTCAATTGCGTAGCCTGTGTCATAGGGCGACCAAAGACTATTTGCTTTTCCTTTGCCATAGCTGATGATTTTGCCGGTTCCGCCGTAACTACTCAATGTTTCTGTAGTTACCGTTACCGTTGCATTACTGTCATTTTTGTAAAATATTGAATATGTTCCGCCAGCTGCGGTACTAAACTGCACCGTTACTTTTTTATTGAGATTCACCGCTAACAGCCTCGCCTTTTGAAGGTCAGAGAGGAGACCTCTTGCTGCGCTTTTCAGCCGCCGCTCTGCCATGCCGCTCAACAGGCTCGGCAGCGCAATTGCCGACAAAGCACCGATCAGGGCGATGACCACCATCAGCTCCACAAAGGAGAAACCCGCTTGTTTGTGTGCGCAGTGTCGTAGTTGTCTGGTCATGATGTCATCTTGGGTTCAAACTTGCGGTCGAAATGCCCCTGCCCTGTTTATGCAACTTTTGTTCCAGTTATAAACAGGCACCGGTTTAACCGCGCTGCAACATCTCTCAATGTCAGGATAAAAAATACATTTTTATTCTGATGCACCATTTCTTCGCTTGTCTTCCGACAATGAAAAAAATTTCTATCGCGGCGGCTGACTATAAAAATATTTTACATTTCATCCGTCGCGCTGTCATCTGCTTCCGGCAGTTTCAGCTTGCTCAACAGCGAAGGATAGCTGATTTCCAGCAATTCGGCAGCCCGGCTCTTGTTGCCGCCGACCGCCTCCATCGCCCGCCCGATCAGCCACTGATCGACAATCTGCCGTCCTTTTTTGATGGAGGAAACGCCGCGCAGCAGCTCCAGCGGATGCCTGCCGCCGCTTTCTGTCAGCAGCTCCGGCAGATTGTCCGGCTGAATCAGCCTGTCCTCGGCCAGCAGCACGGCCCGTTCCAGCACGTTTTCCAGCTCGCGGACATTGCCCGGCCACGAATGCGCGAGCAGCCGCTGCAAGGCCGCCGGAGCGATACCCTCAATCTCAGGCCGGTTCATGCTGACAGCGAATTTTTCAACGAAATACTCACAGAGCTGCGGAATGTCAGCGATACGCTCGCGCAGCGGCGGCAGGTGGATGTTGACTACGTTGAGGCGGTAGAACAAATCTTCACGGAAGCGGCCTGCCCGCACTTCCTCAGCCAGATTGCGGGCTGTGGCCGCAATGAGCCGCACATCCACCCTGCGGCTGGCCGATGCGCCGACGCGCCGGATTTCCTGCTCCTGCACGACCCGCAGCAGCTTGACCTGCATGGCTAACGGCAGCTCGCCGATTTCATCAAGGAAGAGCGTGCCGCCGTCCGCCTCCTCGAACAGGCCTTTGCGGTCGCGGTCCGCGCCGGTGAAAGCCCCGCGCACGTGGCCGAACAGCTCGCTTTCCAAGAGATTTTCCGGGATGCCGCCGCAGTTCACCGCCAAAAAGAGCTTGGCCGCCCTGCCGCTTTGCTCGTGAATGCCGCGAGCGGCCAGCTCCTTGCCTGTGCCGGACTCGCCAGTGATCAGCACAGTGGTGCTGTGCTTGGCAACCTTGGCCGCGAGCTGAAAGACCGCCTGCATCGCCTTGCCGCCGCCAATCATCCCGCCCAGCCCGGCGGCCTGCTCCAGCACGGCCAGCCGCTTTTTCAGCAGGATGTTCTCCCGCCGCAGCCGCTCGCGCTCCTCGGCCTTTTTCAGCACCAGCACGATTTCATCATTTTTGAACGGCTTGGAAATGAAATCGTAGGCGCCCTGCTTCATCGCCTCAATGGCCGTGTCCACCGTGCCAAAGGCGGACATCATGATGATGACAGCGGAATGGCGGATTTCGGCGGCGGCTTGAAGAAAGGCGATGCCGTCCATTTCCGGCATTCGGATGTCGCAGAGGACGAAATCAAACCTGCCGCCGCGCAGCAGCTCCAGCCCGGCACGGCCATGCGCGGCGGTCTCCGCCGCATAGCCCTCAACCCGCAGCAGAGCGGAAAGCATGTGCCGCATGTTTTCCTCGTCATCAATCACCAGCACCCGCTTCAGCTCATCAGCCATTGCCTTTCTCCTGCATTGATCACTTGACAGCAGCAAGAACAAGCTGCCTGAGCGGAGTCGAAGGCAGCGGTTTCGGCTCCGCTCAACCGCCTTAACAAAATGCCAAGGGCAGGCAGATCGAAACCGTGCTCCCCTGCCCTGCCCTGCTTGCCATCTTCATTGAGCCGCCTGCCGCCTCGACAATGGAGCGTGAGACCGACAGCCCAAGGCCGGTGCCTCGCCCCGGCTCCTTGGTGGTGAAAAAGGGATCAAAGACCGCGCCGAGCTGCTCCGCCGCGATGCCGATGCCGTTGTCCTCGATGCGGAGGCGGAGCAGGCCCGGCTCCGGCAGATCGGTGGTCAGAGTGATCACGCCGTCTGTCCGCCCTGCGCTGCCGACAGCGTCCGCGCTGTTGAGCAGGCAGTTGAGCAGCACTTGGCGGAGCTGGTCAGGATCGGCATGAACCCTGTCCTGCGCCGCCCCAGCCTGCACAGTCAGCTTGATCTGCCGGAACGCCTTCTGCACCCGCACCATGTCCGCCGCAGCCTCCATCAGCTCGTGCAGGGAGACATCCTCAGGCCTGCCCTTGGAGCTTCTGGCGCAATCCAAAAGCTGCCGGACAAGCCGGGTCACCCGCTCCAGCTCCTGCGCCGCCCGGCGGATGAAATCCTGATTATCCGCGCTCTGGCCGCCGCGCTCCAGCAGGCCGAGATAGCCCTGAATCACCGCCAAAGGATTGCCGATTTCATGCGCCAGCCCGGCGGCCAGCCGACCGGCGGCGGCCAATTTCTCCGCCCGGATCAGCTCCTCCTGCCGTTCATGCAGCTGGCGGTTGACGGTTTCCAGCTCGGCCACCGTCGTCCGCAGGATATGCCGGTCGTGCTCGATCCGCGCCAACATGCTGTTGAGGCTGCTCGCCAGCCGGTTGAACTCGCTGCCGGAATCCTCAGCGGCGAACCAGACCGCCTCGCTGCCGCTGTGCCGCCTGGCCAGCTCCACCAGCCGTTCCGCTGGCCGGACAACCAAGCTGTTCAGGCGGAAAAAAAACAGCGCGGCTAGTGCCAGCAGATTGACGGCTATATATATAAGGACGATCCGCTCCGCCTGCCAAAGGGCGTGAAACACGGATTCCAGCGGGCGGATTACCGCAACCACGCCGATGATCCGCCCGTCCTGCCGCAACGGCAGCGCGCTGGCTATAAACGGTGCCCTGCCGCGCAGCAGCTCCGCCGCCCAGGCTGTTGAATGGACTACAGCCTGGCCGGTGCGCATGGACTCGGCGGCAGCTTCCGCCAGCAGCGGCGGCAGACCGGCTCGCGCCTCATCCCGCAGCAGCACGACGATTTCTCCAGTCTGTGCGCCGGGATAGAATTCCGCAAAAAAAAATGCCTGCGGCCTTGCTTTTTCCACCGCCGCGCGGTATGCAATATGAATCAGCGCGGCTTGATCCTGCGCCGCCTCCCGCTGGAGGGCATCGCGCTTCCAAAACACGAACAGCACGAGATTGATCAGCAGCATGGTGGCCAGCAGCAGCGCGGCCACAGTCAGCGTCAGTTTGGTTTTCATTGCAGTTTCACCTTAGCACAGCGGCGGTGGCGGCGACAAGGAAAAGTGCCGGTGCCCTGCCAAGTGACAAAAATTGTCACTCGGTGACAAAAAACGTCACCGCCGAGGACTGAACAGCGCAGCGGGCAGGTGCTGGCGGCAGGTACAGGGATGCGCTTGGGCGGTCAACTGTCTGCGCCGCAAAGAGAAAAATGATTGCAGCAGCCGAGCAGGAAAATTGGCACGGCTTTTGCTTATACCAAAGCAAACGAGAAAGGCCGGATGACGGCAGCCACGCCCCCGGCAACCAACACAACCGAGAGGAACATCATGAAGATCAATAAACTGAGAATGCTGGCCAACCAGAAAGGCTTCACCCTGATCGAGCTGATGATCGTTATCGCCATCATCGGCATCTTGGCCGCAGTTGCGATTCCGAACTTCATCTCTTATCGTGACAAATCGTACTGCTCCGCAGCAGAGAAGGATGCGAATGGTTTAATGGCTACTGTCGCTGACTACTTTGCAATTCCTGCTCATACTACGTGGACTCCTGTAACTTTGGCAGCACCATTCACTGGTGGTGTAGTAGGTAGTGATAACTCTATAAAATGGCCTGCACTGTCTGGCAAGAACGCGGCTACAATTAGTGGTACCGTCTCAAATATAGTAGTTGCCGTTACAGACGGCAGCCTGCGTTGTCCGTCGGACTACAAAGCTGCACAGGCTAATGCTGGCTGGAGTGGTGGTGCTACTGCTACAGCTTTCTATAAGAAGATGAAATAACATTATCACTCTCAAACAAAAGGAGTGGTCAGGACTATGACCGCTCCTTTTGCTATTTTATAGCAATGAAAGTAAATAAAACAATCGGTATACTACTTGTTATCTTTTTTATTTCCTTTGCTTACTCCAATACATTTCAATCCTCATGGCATTTTGATGATGAGCCGAACATTCTCCTCAACAGCAATCTACATATAACAAAATTTAATTTGCAGCAAATTAATCAGGCGATGCGGGCGCACCCCACGTCTTCCGAGAGCGGAAAACTGTACCGTCCGATTCCATGCCTGACCTTCGGTCTCAATTGGTATTTTGGACAGGACGATGTTTGGGGATATCATGCGATCAACATAGCGGTTCACATTTTGACCGCATGGCTGCTTTTTCTGACGCTGCGCCTGCTGCTGCGCATTCATTATCAGGAGCAGGAAAATTCGCAGCTAATTGACACAGCCGCCCTGCTCGGCGCACTCTTCTGGGCACTCGCTCCCATCCAGACACAGGCCGTCACTTACATTGTCCAGCGCATGGCCTCAATGGCGGCCATGTTCGGCATTGCAGGTATTTATTCTTACTTGCGCGGCAGAACCGCCGCAAAGGGAAAATTTTATTGGTTCGTCCTTTCGTTAATAGCATTCTTCGCCGCCCTCGGCAGCAAAGAGAACGCCATTATGTTGCTGCCTTCCCTTGTTTTGATTGAAGCTGCTTTTTTCAGGCACTCAATCACAAAACGTCAGATTGTCCGCCTCGTCCTTGCCTCAGTTTTCATCCTGCCCGCCGCCTTTTTTTTCGTCTATTACGGACTTGGACTCACTCCCTTTAGCTTGTCAAATCCACTGCGTTTCCTTGATGATTACAGCAACCGTTCCTTCACCTTCAGTCAGAGGATTTTAACGCAGCCGCGTATCCTGCTGATGTACCTTTCGCAGATATTTCTTCCCATTGTTGATCGACTGTCTTTCGAGCATGATGTTGTTTTGTCCACTTCGCTTTTCTCTCCATGGACGACACTCCCCTCCATCGCGGCTGTTGTTGGTCTGATTGGAGGTGCCATATTTCTTTTAAAGAAATATCCGCTCATCTGCTTTCCTGTGCTTTTTTATTTTCTTAATCATGCGGTCGAATCTACTATTTTGCAGCTTGAGCTGGTGTTTGAACATCGCAACTATCTTCCTTCGCTTTTTCTCTTTCTTCCGGTCGGAGCTGCGGTCGCCCGCATTCTGTGCAGCAATCCGCCGCAGCCTGCCTTCCGCCGGACGACCGCAGTATTCTGTGCCACGCTTTTCCTAATTATCTCAGGTCATGCCACATACACCAGAAACATGGTTTGGGCGACAGATGAAACTCTCTGGACGGATGCCATCAGGAAAGCTCCGAAAAGCGCAAGAGCGGCGGCGCATTTAGGCCAATGGTATGACAAACAAGGACAAAAAGAAAAAGCTTATCAATATTTTCAATTATCTTTAGCAAATGCGGAACATGCGCCGAGTCCAAAATATGCCACCACCGTAGCTCTTAACTTAATAGGTGCTTTGCACTACAGCCGACAGGAAAATGAAAATGCGCTTATCTATTTTAATAGATGCATCGATATTGACCCGTACAATATCGATTGCACAGCAAACAGAATATTAATTTTTTTGCATACAAACCAAAACAATCTGGCATTTGATGACGCTAAAAAATTAACAGATAAATATCCTGGCTCTTTTAAATACAGGTACTTAGCAGCTCTTTCATTGTACCAAGCCAATAAATTTGATGCAGCTTTCGATATGATCGCCAATGCTGCCAGCCAGCTTGATGATCATCAGATAATGCAGCTTGCCGGTATAATTTTTCTTAAAAAGCATGACTATCAGAACAGTCTATTCTTTTTAAGAAGAGCCGAAGAAATTCTTCCATCTTTGGAGAATAAAATAAATTTAGCAGCTATTTCTTATTTGGCTGGCTATCAAGTTCCTCTTGAAAAAATTACTCGTGCAATTTTTTTTGGATATAAAAAAGAAAACATTGACCTCCTGCTGAAAGAAGATCGTTATAATATCTTAACAGAAGATATGCGGCAATATTTTTACGACAAATTTAAAAAAATGGCCTATCATAATGAACAGCAGATATCTTCTCCGTAAACAAACTTTCCTCTGGTTCGCCGCGCTGCTGCTTGCCTTGACAGGTCTTGCAGTCACCCTCTATTCCGCTCACAGCCACTATCAGAACTACACCGACCCGCTTTACAGCAGCTTCTGCGCCATCAGCAAAGCCATCAACTGCGACACGGTCGCGCAAAGCCCGTGGTCGATTCTTTTTTCAATTCCAGTCGCGTGGTGGGGCGTGCTCTTCTATGTGTTCTTTCTGTTCATCCTGCTGACAGAAAACCGCCGTAACCTCGTCGCCTGGCAGGGATTTTTCTTTGTGATGCTGATAGCCTCTGCTGTCACACTGGTGCTGGCGGTCATTGCTATCACGCAAATTAAATCACTTTGCCTTGTCTGTTTAGCCACCTACATCATCACGTTTTTTCTAACCTACACCTGCTGGCTTGGCAAACGCCGCTGCAAAGAAGCCATTGCAAAAGGTGGGGAAGGCTTCAGCACAACATTGCAAAAAACAGACGCGCTGCGCAATTACGGCACTGCCGCCGGAATATTTTGCGTCAGTTTACTGCTCCTATACGGCCTGATGCCGCGCTACTGGCTGCTCTCTCCAGCAGAAGCCGACATCAGCCATCTGCCGCATGGTCTGACCAAGGACGGTCATCCGTGGATCGGCGCGGAAAAGCCTGCGATCACCATTGAGCAGTTTTCTGACTACCAGTGCTTTCAGTGCAGCAAGATGTATCTGCTCCTGCGCCAAATGCTGGCCGCACATCCTGATTCTCTCCGCTTTGTTCACCGGCATTATCCCTTAGATCATAAAGTGAATTCGGTTATTGTGCCGGAACCATTTCATCAAGGTTCCGGTGATCTGGCAAAAATAGCCATACTCGCCGCGCTTCGGGACAAATTCTGGCAGACCAATGATTTGCTCTACGCGCTGATGCGCAACAAAGTGCAGGAAATTCCTTTGCAAAAGATTGCCGATAAAACCGGCCTCGACCGCAATGAGCTGTCTGCGGCTCTGTCGCATCCTGATATTGCCGAGCTGCTGCGTAGAGACATCTGGCAGGGGATGAAATTAGGCATCACCGGCACCCCGGCCTTCCTGATTGACGGAAAAATCTATCAAGGCAATATTCCACCAGAAATTCTGAGAAAAGTTGCCGAGCTGCCGTCGGGTAAATGAACAGACGGCTTCTTTTTTTGCAGGCGGCACTGAGTCTTGTCCTGTTCAGCCTTGTTCTGCTTGCCTGCACCCCGCCTTTTGACCGCGACGGCCTGATTCACCATCTGCAAGTCCCAAAGCTTTATCTCCAGCACGGCAGCATCTACGAGATTCCCGATCTGGTCTTTTCGTATTATCCCATGAATCTCGACCTGCTCTACATGGGGGCTTTATGGCTTGGCAGCGACATTCTGCCAAAATATATTCACATGGCCTTTGCCTTGGCCACGGCCATGCTGCTTTTTTTTCATCTGCAAAAACGCTTGCCCAGCATCTACGCTTGGCTGGGCGCGGTCTTTTTTCTCAGCATTCCGGTTATTGTCAAACTTTCCATCACCGTTTACGTTGACCTTGGCCTTGTCTTTTTCAGCACTGCCGCTTTATTGCTGCTTTTCCGCTGGTTAGAGACGCGGCGGCTGCGTCATCTGCTGCTGGCAGGATTTTGTTGCGGCTTAGGCATCGGCACGAAATACAACGGCCTGCTGGTGCTGTTCATTTTGACGGTGCTGGTGCCAGTTCTTTTCATCAGAAGTCAAGAGCAGCAAAAAGGAGCGGCATTGTTCGTGGTAAAAGCCGCTGTGTTTTTCTGCTTTGCCGCGTTGCTGGCTGCCTCGCCGCTGCTGATCAGAAACACGGTCTGGACAGGCAATCCGATGTACCCGCTCTACAATGGTTTCTTCAACCGCGCCCATGCGCCGTCGGCGGCAGAGACCGGAGCTGAGGAGATGCAGCAGCCCAAAAGCGGCGGCGTGCGCGGTGTGTTCGCCACTCGCTATGTCCTTTACGGCGAAAATATCTGGCAGCTGCTCCTCCTGCCGGTGCGGATTTTTTTTCATGAAACGCAGGACGACGATCCCCGCTATTTTGATGGCCGCCTGAATCCTTTCCTGCTTTTGCTGCCGCTGACCGCGCTCCTGCTCCTGAAAAAAGCAAACCGCCAAGCGCGGCTTGAGCAGGCCGCAATGGCCGCTTTCTGTCTGCTGTATTTCCTTTACGCCTTTAATATCGAGGTGCTGCGCATTCGCTATTTAGTGCCGATGGTTCCGTTTTTAGTCATTCTTTCCATGCACGGCCTGCACCGGCTGGAAACGCTGGCCGGAACTGGCCGCCTTGCCGCAGCCGTCTGGCTGCTTCCTGTAATTTTGATGCTGACGTGGAACGGTCTCTACATCCGCCAGCAGTTTGCAAAGGTTGATCCCTTCAGTTATATCAGCGGACGCTTGAGCAGAGATGAATATCTTGCCAAACAGATTCCAGAATATCCACTTCTTCAGCACATCAACAGCAAGCTACCGGATTCGGCGAAAATACTTTGCATCTTCATGGGCTGGCGGGGATATTACATAAACAGGCCGCATTTCTTTGATTATTTGGGAAATGCAAACGGCCTGCTGGCGTGGCTGAAGCAGCCGGGAATGACAGCGGAACAGATTGGGCAGCGGCTGAAGGAAAAAGGCTTCAGCCATTTGCTGATCAGGCGGGATTTGCTCTACAACCAGCTGCGGCAGGAAGAGGTCAGCACCCAGCAGCTTTGGGTGGAGCTGGAGCAGCGGCATTTTCAGCCGCTGGCCTCTCATCTCTATTACACCTTGTACCAGACCTCATTCTGAGGAGGCAATTTTTTCTTTCTCACTGAAACGTTTTTCCGTGCCGTTGAGCAGCCGCCGGATGTTCTGCTGATGTTTGATCCAGATCATCAAAGCGACAAATGCGGCCAGCCAAAATTTCCACGCTGGTTCGTCAAGAAAATAGAGGCTTGGCGGCATGGCGGCTGCGCCAAGAAGCGAGCCGAGAGAGACAAAGCCGGTCGGCACAGTTATGGCAAGAAAGAGAGCCACGCTGATCAGCAGGGCTTTGGGAGCGAGATAGAGAAAAATGCCCAGCGCGGTGGCCACGCCTTTGCCGCCTTTGAAGCGAAGAAAAACCGGAAACATGTGCCCGGTCACCGCCGCCGCGCCGCAAAGGGCGGTTATCAGGTCGCGGCTCGAGTCATCGCCGCCGAGCAGCAGTTCGGCAGTCAGCATGGGCAGAAACCCTTTCGCCGCATCGAGAAACAAGGTGAGCAGGCCGATTTTTTTGCCCACCAAGCGGGAGACATTGGTCGCGCCGATGTTGCCGCTGCCGTGCTGGCGGATGTCAATGCCGCTGCGCCGCGACAGGAGCAGGCCGAAGGGAATCGAGCCGATCAGGTAAGCCGCCGTAGGCAGCAGGAGATGCAGGCTGTTCATGACCGGCTGCGTCCGCGCTCAGGCTGAATGTTCAAGCAGGATGTTCAGCATCCGCCGCACCGGCTCTGCCGCGCCCCAGAGGAGCTGGTCGCCGACCGTGAACGCACTGAGATACTGCGGGCCAAGATTCATCTTCCGCAGACGGCCAATCGGCACAGTCAGGGTGCCGGAAATAGCTGCCGGGGACAGCTCGCGTAGGGTGTCCTCCTTGGTGTTCGGCACCAGCCGCACCCAAGCGTTGTGGCTGACTATCGCCGCCTCAATCTCATCCAGCGGAATGTCCTGATTCAACTTCACGGTCAGCGCCTGGCTGTGGCAGCGCATCGCCCCGACCCGCACGCAGCAGCCGTCCACCGGAATCTGGCAGCTCTCGTCCCGGCCCAAAATTTTGTTGGTCTCGGTGATGCCCTTCCATTCCTCGCGGGTCTGGCCGTTTTCCATCGCCCGGTCAATCCACGGAATCAGGCTGGCCGCCAGCGGCGCGCCAAAATGCTGGGTGAGGAAGCGCGGGCTGCGGATGGTTTCCGTCACATTGCGGTCGATGGCGAGGATGTTGGCCTTGTCATCAAGCAGATTCTGGCAGTTTTCGCCGATCAGCCGCATCTGGTTGACCAACTCCAGCATATTCTTCGCCCCAGCCCCGCTCGCAGCCTGATAGGTCTGCGTGCTCAACCACTCCACCCAGCCTTTTTCAAAAAGGCCGCCGAGTGCCATCAACATCAAAGAAACCGTGCAGTTGCCGCCGATATAATTTTTAATGCCGCCCGCCAGGCCTTTGTCAATCACCGCCCGGTTGACCGGATCAAGAACGATGATCGCGTCCTTCTCCAAACGCAGGGCGGAAGCCGCGTCAATCCAATAGCCCTGCCAGCCCGCCTCGCGCAGCTTGGGATAGACTTCTTTGGTGTAATCGCCGCCCTGGCAGGAAAGAATGATGTCCAAATCCTTCAGCAGCTCAATGTTGAAAGCATCCAGCAGCTCAAAAGTTGCGCCGTTGATCTCCGGCCCGGCCTGCCCGGCCTGCGAGGTGGAGAAAAAAAGCGGCTCGAAATTTTGAAAATCGTTTTCCTCGCGCATCCGCTCCATAAGCACCGAGCCGACCATGCCGCGCCACCCGATGATGCCTGTTTTTTTCATAATCTGTTCCTGAATAATTTGTGCAGAGTTTTTTCCCTGACGGGCTGGGTCAGATGATCCGCAGATAATGAATCAGCTCTTTGGCGATGACCGGAGCCACCGAATACACTTCCAGTATATCATCTGTTTTTGTGCCGGGATAGGTGTCTGCGCCGATAATCCGGCGGATGCCCCGCTCTTGGAACTTGGCGCGGGCGTTGCCGGAGAGCACCAGATGGGTGGCCATGCAGAGCACATCGGTCGCGCCTGCCTCGTAGCAGCGGTCGGCGGTCTGGAGCATCGAGCCGCCGGTGCGGATCATGTCGTCGCAGATGATGGCGGTCTTGCCTTTAACCGCGCTGGAAAGCTGGCCGATGATGGTTTTGTCCACATCGTAGCGGTCTTTGTTCGCCGCCGTGTGCGGGCAGCCAAGGATGCCCGCCACTCGCGCCACCCGCTTGCTGAAACCGTAATCCGGTGAAACAAGGACGTAATCACCCAGTTCCATATCCCGAATTTTTTTCGCCGCCAGCTCCTCCGTCCAAATATGCCGGGTTTTGATCTCGCCGGAATGCGCGTGCAGCACGGCCTCGGAATGCAGATCAACAAAGGCCACATATTTCGGGCGGCTGCGGAATATTTGCCGGGTGCGGGTCACGCCTTTGGGGATTTCGCCGGACTCCGGCTTGGCCCGCTCCATGGTCGAATAGCCGAGATAGGGTATCACCACGTTGACGCTGCGGACGTTCCAGTACAGTCCGCCCGCGATCAGGTCAAGCAACTCCTGAAGCGCACTGTCCGTGTGCGTGGCCGAGATGATAACCATATCCACCCCGGAGACATCGCGGGGAAAGGCATGATAAATTTCACCATCGGAGAATTGCTTGCGCACCATCGGGGTCCATTCAATCTGGAGTTCCGATGCGACTTTGTCGGCCAGCGGAATAGTGTCCTGTGTGGCGAGCAGAAGAATGTTTTCGCGTCTGGTCATTTTTCTTGCTCTGCTCAGAACCAGCGTTTTTTTCGGAAGAAGAATACGCCGAGTATCGACATGCTGACTGACATGCCAAGCACAGCCAAGAATGAATATCTGGAATGCTGAAACGGCACTTCAATATTCATTCCATAGAAGCTGACAACTAGATTTGGAATCATCATAATGATGGTGATCAGGGTTAAAATTTTCATTACCGCATTCAGATTGTTTGAAATTACCGAAGCAAATGCATCCATCATGCCGCTGAGAATGTTGCTGTAGATATTCGCCATCTCAATAGCCTGCTTGTTTTCGATGATCACATCTTCAAGCATATCCTCATCATCTTCATTCAGGCCAAGTGTCTTGATTTTCAGCAGCCGTTCCATCATCAGTTCATTGGATTTCAGCGCAGTTGTAAAAAATACAAGGCTTTTCTCCAGGTTAAGCAGACGGATCAATTCCTCATTTTTCAATGATTTTTGCAGTTCTTTTTCAATTTCTCCGGTCCGCCGGTTTATCTCTTTCAAAAATTTCAAATACAACAACGCGGTTCGGAGAAAAATACGGAGAAAAAATCCTGTTTTGCTGGCACTTGGAATGCTCTTCACCTTGCCGATATGCAATTCGAGCAGCTCATTGATATCAGAAGAACAGATTGTGATCAGAATATCATTTTTCGCTAAGATGATGCCAGCAGGAATGGTGATAAAAGGCACTTCTGAGTTATTCTCATCATAATCTGGAATCCTGAGAACTATCAGCAGCAGTCCTTCTTCGGTTTCAATCCGCGACCTTTCATCTATATCTAAGGGGTCTGTTAAAAAATCTAAAGGAATATCCAGTTCTGCTGACAGCTTTTCTACTTCCTGCCTGCTTGGATTGACAATATTAACCCAGCAGCTTTGCTCAATCTCTTCAACAGAAGCATATCTGTTCCCGACCCATTTGAACACTTGAATCATCGCTGTCACCTTTCTCGTTTGTGCAATTTTTTGATGACAGAACCTGCTGTCCAGTCAGCGCAGGAAAAATATTTTCCCTGCGCCTGCAATCTCGCAGTCCTTATAACGCCATTGTGATAGCCTCGCCCATTTCCTTTGTGCCGACAATCTTGCAGCCCGGCGTGGCAATGTCAGCGGTCATGATGCCTTGCTCCAGCACGTTAGCCACCGCATTCTCAATCGCGTCCGCCGCCGCAGGCTGACTAAGGCTGTGACGCAGCATCATCGCGGCGGAAAGAATCTGGGCTATCGGGTTGGCGATGCCCTTGCCCGCAATGTCTGGGGCTGAACCGCCCGCAGGCTCGAAGAGGCCGAAGCCGCTGCTGTTCAGGCTGGCCGAAGCCAACATGCCGATGGAGCCGGTGAGCATGGCCGCCTCGTCGGAAATAATATCACCAAACATGTTGCCGCAGAGCATGACATCGAACTGCTGCGGCCAGCGCACGAGCTGCATCGCCGCGTTGTCCACGTAAATATGGCGCAGCTCTACGTCCGGGTAGTCAGCGGCGACCTGATTCACTACCTCGCGCCAAAGCACCATAGTGGTGAGAACATTGGCTTTGTCCACCGAAGCCACCTTCTTCCGGCGGCCCCGCGCCGCTTCAAAGGCCATGCGGGCGATGCGCTCAATTTCCGACCGCTTGTACAGCATGGTGTCGTAGGCGAACTCATCCGGGCCGCTGCCTTCGCGGCCTTTGGGCTGGCCGAAATAGATGTCCGAGGTCAGCTCGCGCACAACCAGCACATCAAAGCCGTCCGCCGCGATGTCGGCCCGAAGCGGGCAGGCGGCGGCTAATGCCTTGAAAACTTTGGCTGGACGCAGGTTGCAGAAGAGATCAAAATGCTTGCGCAAGGGCAGGAGAGCGGCGCGCTCCGGCTGCTGCGCAGGCGGCAGACTCTCCCATTTCGGCCCGCCTACTGAGCCAAAAAGGATCGCGTCGCTGGCCTCGCAGAGCTGCAAGGTGGACGGCGGCAGGGCTTGGCCGTGGTTGTCGATGGCGCAGCCGCCAACGTCGGCGAACTCATAGTTCAGGCTGAAGCCAAACTTTTTCTGAGCCGTGTCGAGCACCCGCACCGCTTCCGCCATTACTTCCGGGCCGATGCCGTCTCCGGCCAGCACTGCTATTTTTTTCGTCATATATTTCGCCGTCCTTATCGGTCAGAATTCGCTGGAAAGAATTTGCGCGGAAGAATACCAGAAAAAGAATGTCTTGCCAAGACTGTCAAGGCAGTTTCCGTACGGCGGCCAGCAGGCGCGGATCGCCGGAGAAGGGCAAGACGAATTTGAGCCGCTCGACCGTCTCCCAGCGGCCTGCGTCCCAGCTTTGCCGCTCCTCTTCCGCCAGCATGAGAATGACCACGGTTTCCGGCCCGGCGGCAGCCTCAATCAGCGGCAGAAAAATTTCCGGCGCGGCCACGGCCCGGCTGGTGATGAAGGTGAACTGTTCCGGCAGCGGCTGGCCCGGCTCAAGCCGCTCCTCGCGCACCTGCACGTTGCTCAAGCCGAGGGTGCGGACGACGTGGCGGAGGAAAGCGGTGCGTTTCTGGCGCGGCTCCAGCAGGGTCACGCGCAGTTCCGGCATTGCCGCCGCCAGCACTAATCCGGGAAAACCCGCGCCGCTGCCGACATCAAGCAGCAAGGACGAAAAATTTTTCGCCCCTACAGCACTGCCGCCGTGTTTATGCAATAGGGGCAGCAAAGCCAGCGAATCGAGAAAATGTTTCTCAACCATCTCCGCCGCCGTGGTTTCGCGGGCGAGCAAATTGATTTTCCGGTTCCATTTCTGCAATTCCTGACAATACAGCAAAAGTTTGTCAACAGCGGCAGAGGAGATGCTGATGTCAAGCCGTTCAAGGCCGAGAAGAAATTGCTTGCGGTCGCACATAGATTGACAAATACAGAATTTTCAAATAGAGACTCTTGTCGCAACGTTAATTAATTCAATCCCTGCGTTCTTTGATTATCACCGTCGCGCAGGCGCAAGAACAAAAAACTGTTGACGCTGGCCGGACTGGTTGGTAGGATGGCAGACTCTCCTGCAACAGTTTTTCCTTTCCTCAATCTTGAACACAGCATGGCTAGTCCTGAACATACCCCGGAAATGGAGCCGCTTGACCGCCTGACGGTGGTGCTGTACCGCAGCGGCCTTTCGCTCTTCGCCCTTGTCTCGGCCTTGAAGTCTGCCGAGCTGCTCTCCGGCGTGCGCATTCTTGGCGAATGGCATCTGCCGCTCATCGCCGCCGCCGCCGCAACCGCCAGCGCGAACATCCACCTTTATGATCCCCGCTTTCGCTGGTTTTTTCCGCTGATGAGCTGGCTCGGCTTCATCGCGCTGGCGTTCACCCTGCCGGTGCACGCACCCAATTTGGTTAATTCTCTCGCCAATCTCAGTTTGGCCTTTTTTTACGCAGGGGCGGCGATGTTCGCTGTGAAGGAATATTTCTGCTTCCGCATTCCCGGCCTGCCCTTGATGCCGCTGCTGCTGGGCGGCTCGGTATTGCTGCGCTGGGCTGGCTTTTTTACGGGCGAAGGAATGCTGCTTGCCCCTGCCGCCCTGCTGTACTGCTGGCTGGTGTGGGCTAAATGGTGGATGCCGCTGCATTACGACATCGGCGACAAGAGCATGTACAAAATTTAAGCAAAATCAAGACGAAAAAGCCCGCTGACTGCTGCCAGTCGCGGGCCTGAAATGGCTGGTGGAGGTGCCGGGAGTTGAACCCGGGTCCGAAAATACTCCCCTCTCGTCTCTACATGCTTAGTTCCAAGCTTGATCCCGCCTTCAGCTCTCGCTTGGAACAGAGGATTGCTGAAGGCCGATCTGCTTTATCTCGTCACTGGGCCGCAGATGCTCCCGATGACCAGCCCGAAGAGTCGACGCTTTGCTCCGGTCTTACGGGCGCGAACCGGGAAAGCGGCAAAGCAGGTTATTAAGCTGCTACTGCGTAGTTATAATCGTCTGCGATTATATTTAAATTCCGCCTTTTTTACGAGCTGACAGAACGCTCGGCATGCAACGATGAGCTTGCATATCCCCGTCGAAGCCGTTTCACCCCCGAATATTCATTCGTTATGCCGCAGCGCACGCTGCATTTCACGGGTCGCCTGATGCTCTTTCAAGGCTTCCCGCTTGTCGTGAAGTTTTTTGCCGCGAGCAAGGCCAAGCTCCACCTTCGCCTTACCCTTGTCTATAAAATATATCTTCAGCGGGATAAGCGCAACCCCTTTTTCGTTCAGCTTGCCGATGAGCTTGCGAATTTCCTGCCGGTGCAGCAGCAGCTTGCGCACGCGCAGCGGATCAGCGGCGGATGTGGTGCAGAAGGTGTAGGGCGAAATGTGCATGTTGTACAAGTACACCTCGCCGTTTTTTATCCCGGCATAGCCGTCTTGCAGATTGGCTTTGCCTGCCCGGAGCGACTTCACTTCCGCCCCGTTCAGGATGATTCCAGCCTCCATCGTTTTATCAATATGATAATCGTGAAAGGCTTTCTTGTTATTACAAACGATCTTCATGGCAGTTCCTTTCGTGGTATGCGCAGCGAAAGCAGGCCGTCTTCCGCTCTTTCAGCGGCGACAGCGAAATCAAAGCAGTTCAGGCGCAGGCAGAGGTCAAAGTCTGTGCTTGGACTCCACGGCTTTGCTGGGTCAAAAAAACGCGCCGAGCAGGGCGATGCCTTCAGGCGCGGCGCAATTGCATCTTCGGC
This sequence comes from Candidatus Electronema sp. JM, assembly GCF_048287415.1. Classification (NCBI taxonomy): domain Bacteria; kingdom Pseudomonadati; phylum Thermodesulfobacteriota; class Desulfobulbia; order Desulfobulbales; family Desulfobulbaceae; genus Candidatus Electronema; species Candidatus Electronema sp. JM. The sequence continues at coordinate 8,766 of NZ_JBLWEN010000010.1, read as the reverse complement.
GAAATTGCGTCCGAGCAGCAGGCTTTCCAAATACTCGGCGCAAAGGTTGTCTTCGTCCGTGGGCGTTTCCGCCTGCCAGCCCATCCTGACCAACGTCACGACCGCAGGCTTTTTGCTGAGAATATGCCGGGCTGTGGCCTTGGCGTTGACAAACGCGCCGGTCAGCACCTCGTCCGCCTGCGCCGCGTTGACCACGCCCTGCGTGCCAGCGTGCGTGGTCTGAATCACCGGTTTGCCCCGCAAATCAGCATGAAGCAGCTCGGTCGGCGAATTACCAAAATCAAAGCCATCCAGCTTTTTGCCGCCGCGCTCGCCGACCAGCACAGCACCAGCAAGCTGCTCCTTCAACGCTAAGGCTTCATCAATCCCGCTGACCGGCACAATCCGCTGTGCTCCGGCATTCAGGCAATAGCAGGCGGTGGAAAAGGCGCGAAAAACATCAATAATCACTGCGATGCCTTCCGCCGCACGCGCTCCGGCGATGAAATCTGTTTTGAGAATTTTCATGTTCGCTTCGCTGCGTTAGTTAGCTGGGTACTTTTGTTGCAGTTTCCAACGCGCTTCAATGGTATCTGCGGATAAATCAGCACCGCAGTTCCATTCTATAAAATATTTTCCATTGAATATCTGCATAAAAGCTGATTCATTCTGCAATTCGGCAAATGCTTCATCGTGCAGATACGGCGTAACGTCAAAAAGACCAATCCGGCCATCCTCGGCGATAACGAGCAAGGTACGATCAGGGTTGGGATGAATTTCCTGTATTCTCATTGATCAAGACCTTTGATAGGGAATGGTTTCTTGCCGTTTACCGCTAATTCCCAATCTGCCAGCAAATCTTCCTGATGGATTTCAATCCAAGCAACAACCAGCTTGTGTTTGCTTGACGGCAAGCTGCCTGCGAGCAACGCTCCGTCAGGTATTGAATACACGGCAACCTGTCCTTGGTATTCTGCGTGAATGTGCGGAACATGGTGCTTTTCAACATCACGGAAGAACATCCGAATAAGAATTCCGTAGAACAGTGAGATGGTCGGCACAATTATTTCTCTTGGCCACGAGCAGGAAGAGCAGAATGGCAAAATACTGCGTCGGATTGGTCGGTTAGCAGTCTAATATCTCCGCTGAAACCTCCTTAATCGCCTTGGATTCATCCACGGAAATCACTTTGGCCTTGCCGCTCTGCTTAAAGCACGCTATCTCAATCTCAGCCCATCCGGCACGTCAGCGGCGGCACCTGTTCGCCTGCCGCGACAACGCAGTCATGCAGAACGCTGTGCGCACCGATCACCGCGCCTGCGCCGATTTGGCATTGCCCGCTGATCTGCACTCCAGCATGAATAACCGCATCTTGGCCGATGCTGCTTTCCGGCGCGACCAGCACGGTTTCCGGCGAATAAATCGTCACTCCGGCCAGCATCAGCTCCCGGTTGCGGCGCAATTGCAGCTCGGCATGGGCTTGCGCCAGTTCCACCCGCGAATTCACGCCCAGCACGTCAATCGCTGGATTATGCGCGAATTTTTCCACGCGCCTGCCTGCCTGCACAGCAATGCCGACAATGTCGGTCAAATATACCTCGCCTTGGCTGTTGTTGGTGCCAACCTGTTGCAGCGCGTTGAAAAGAAAATCTTTTTCCGCCAGATAAATCCCGGCATTGATCTCCCGCACTGCCCGCTGCGCCTCGTCCGCGTCCTTCTGCTCAACGATCCGCAGCACATGACCGCTGGCATCGCTGATGATTCTGCCGTAGCCAAAGGGCTGCTCCAGCTCCGTGGTCATCAAGGTGAGCACCGCGCCTTTTTCTTGATGCTGCCGGAACATAGCCTGCAAGGTTTCCGGGCGGATCAGCGGGGTGTCGCCGCAGAGTATCATCACCGAGGCGGCAGCAACGCAGGCCGTTTCCGCGCAGAGCGCCGCGTGGCCGGTGCCAAGCTGCTCCGTTTGAATGACCGGCGTGATTGCATATCCGTGCAAAGTGGCCAGCACGTCTTCGCGCTGATGCCCGACAATAACAGCGGTCTGGGCAATTCCGGCGGCAGCGACAGCATCCAGCACATGATGCAGCATCGGCTTGAAAAAAAGCTCGTGCAGCACCTTAGCTTTGCCGGATTTCATCCGGGTGCCTTTGCCAGCAGCAAGAACAACAGCAGTACTATTTGAAGAGTTCATAGCAATATCGTTGCTGGAGCTGTGACGTTACCGCAGCTCCATATATTTTTTCTTGTACGCTTCAAGCTCATCTTTCGGTAAATAAAGAAAGAGCTGGTAATTTTCATCGCCAAGCGAACGGTTGAATTCAGCTAATTTAACCGTTTCTGCTTTAAATGTATCAACTTCTTTAATATTAAAATTTCCTCTGTAAATTGTAGGGATCGTGATCCCTTCTTTCAGGCCAAAATAGCCAATAATAATAATCACAGGCACCTTTCTTTCCGCATTGATTTTCTTTGCCGCATTAAGAAGCTGCATTAAACTATGCGTTTTCTCAAATTTTCTTGAGAAATTAACAAAATCCCTGAATACCTCTTCTTGCACAAGATACATTCGGTTGCCGGAATAAAAAGCTATTGGCTCAAGCGTATAATCTGGTGTGCCGATGATAATAGCCTGTTCAAGCTGCGAGTTGGTGCGTAAATAATTTCCAGCAGCCAAGGCTGTGCTTTTTTCAACCTCAGCTTCTTGTATCACAATATCATTATTAATTTTTATCTCGTGAATAAGGAATGGCATCAAAAAAATATAAAGAATGAAAAAAAATACTATCGACGCATCATTGAATACACCCTGTTTTTTCTTGCTCAGAATATCTGATAAAGCAATCCAGTAGAGCGCAATGATAAATCCATACAGCACCCCCTGATGCCGAGTTTGTGGATAGATAAATGCTGCGCCGACAAAGTTAAAAAATGTGACTGCAACCCAGAGCGTTATGCCAAAATATGGACTGATAACAAACAGCCCGATGATAAGTCCAATAACAAAAATATCACGAACAAGTGGTGGAACATTGAATATATACCAAATATATTCGCCAGGATGTCGCAGAGCCTTTGCAGCAGCCTTCCAGTAATCAATACTTGCAAATTTTTCCGGCTTAATGAATACCGACTCAGCGTCAAATCTTGTGCTGTAGTACGAGATGGCAATTCCTGCCAGGGCTATTGCCGCCGCCATGATGTACCGCTTATCTTCCTTTAGAAGAGTAATGCCAGAATCGGCGATCCAGCAGGCGAGAAAGAGGCCAGAAAGATACATCCCATACAGGTTGCTATTCGCCTGAAGAAAAAGCAGCACGCCCATCAGGACAGGATGTCGCTTAGACTGTGGATAACATGCGGCCAAAATGAAAAAAAGCAACATGCTGACCCCATAATCTCGTGCGTCAACTGTGTTAACCGAAAACGGGACTATGCCAAAAATAAACAACACTCTAAAAAGCAGAGGAAATGACGAATATTTAACAAAAATAAAAACAAAAGTAAGGCCGACAATAAAACTTCCTGTTGCAAGGACAAGCTGATGCGGAATCAACCAATGCAGAACCATCAAGATGGTCCGCCAAAGCAATGGATGGCCATCATATTTTGCAAAATCAAAATATTCTTTAAAACTATTTGTTTCCGTTGCTATTAAAAATTCCCGTGTCTCATCGCGCCACAATTCATGTGTCCACATTGAAGCAAATACAGCAATAATCCATAAGAAAATTGCCACATTTTCAATACTGATATTTTTATTTTCTGCGGCGTTTGCTGTTGGCTGCAAGAGAGCAGCGAACGCTGGTTTGATGTTCATGCGATTTGTGATCAAAAAATGGGCCTGTCATTATCCGCCGCTGAAGGCGCGGGCGTTTGCAACGGTTTGTTATACCATATCAAGTCGCAGCGCATCAAGAGGGAAGTCTTGTCCGGCTTGCAGCCAGCCGCCAGCTGAATGCGGCGCAAAAAAACGCAAAACCCGCTTGACAGGTCTCCCACGTTGCGGTAGAGATGAGGAGTAATCAGTATTATCAATCTGTATCTCATATTACTTCGACGAGGAGACGGAGACAAGAATGCACATTTCAGAAGGGGTGCTTTCCGCCCCGGTGCTTATCGGCAGCGGTGTGTTGGCCGTTGGCGGCACCATCATCGGCCTGCGGCGAATTGAGCAGGAAAACGTCATGCCCGCCGCCCTGCTTTCGGCGGCCTTTTTCGTCGCCAGCCTTGTTCATGTTCCCATCGGCCCGGCATCCGTGCATTTAGTGCTGACCGGGCTGCTCGGCTTGGTGCTGGGCTGGGGCTGCTTTCCGGCCATCTTGGTCGGCCTGTTTCTCCAAGCGGTCTTTTTTCAATTCGGCGGCCTGACAGTGCTGGGCGCAAACACCGTGACGATGGCCACGCCCGCCGTCTTCTGCCATTATCTCGTCCGCCGCTGGATGGAGCAACCAGGCACCCGCATGCCCGCCGCGTTCGCCGCAGGATTTTTGGCCATCCTGTTCTCCGCCCTGCTGACTGCCGCAGTTCTGGATTTCTCTAATGAGGGCTTCGCCGCCGCCGCAAAAATGCTCATTATCGCCAACATGCCGATCATGGTGATCGAAGGCTGCGTCACCATGTTCACCGTCGCATTCATCGCCAAAGTGCAGCCGGAAATTCTTCAGGTCAAGACCGCATCATGATGAAAAAACACGTATTGCTCATTCCGCTGCTGGCCGCGCTGCTCCTTCTTCCGGCTTTTTCGGCGCAGGCGCATAAAATCAGCATTTTTGCCTGGCCCGAAGGCAGCACGCTGCTCGGCGAAGTCAAATTCAACGGCGGCAGATTAGCCAAAAACGTCACTATTGAGGTGCAGAATGCGGCGGACAATGCCGTGCTGGCAACAACGGTTTGCGATGAAAAAGGCGAATTTCGCGTCTCTCTGCCAGACCAAGTTGTGAAAGCGCGGCCTGATCTGCTGCTGGTCGCCAATGCCGGAGAAGGGCATCGCGGCGAATGGCTCTTAAAGGCGGCAGAGTATGCTCCTGCAGGCGATGCTGTTGCAGTTCCTGCTGCCAAATCTGAGCCTGCCCAAACTCAGACAGAACCTGCCGCGCCCGCAAGTCAGACTGCTCAACAGGCCGCCGCGCCGTCATCATCATCTTCTGCTGCGGTCAGCGAGGAGCTGCTGCGCCGGGTTGTTGCGGAGGAGGTGAGCAAAGGGCTGTCGCCGGTGCGCAAGGCTCTGGCTGAAAGCCAGAATCAGGAGCCGACCTTGCGCGACATTCTCGGCGGCATCGGCTGGATCGTCGGTTTGGCCGGAATGGCTGCTTGGGGACAAAGCCGCCGGAGTAAAAAACAGTCCTGAATACGCAGGCATCCTGCAAACTGGATGCCTATTTTCATTTCATTTTTTTCAACAAGGAGCAATAAATGCAGATCAAAGCCGCTGCCATGACCGCCGCCCTCCTCGCCCTGCTGACCGGAGAGGCCTTGGCGCATTTCGGAACTGTCATTCCTTCAGAGAACATCGTCACTCCAGCTAAAAAAAACGTTCAGCTGGAGATTTCCTTCATCCATCCTTTTGAGCAAAAAGGCATGGACATGGTCAAGCCGAAGCAATTCTTCATGGTGCGGGGCGGGGAAAAAACTGACCTGCTGCCAGAACTGAAGGAAGCCAAAGTGCTCGATCATCAGGCGTGGACTGCGGATGTGGCGATCAAAAAACCGGGGGTTTACGGCTTTGGCATGGAGCCGACTCCGTACTGGGAGCCAGCCGAGGACATCTATATTATTCATTACACCAAAACCTTGGTTGCGGCCTTTGGCGATGACCAAGGCTGGGACGAGCCGCTTGGCTTGGCCACAGAGATTGTGCCGCTGACCCGGCCTTTTGGCAATTACGCTGGCAACAGCTTCACCGGCAAAGTGCTGCTCAACGGCAAGCCGGTGCCTGATGCAGAAGTCGAAGTAGAGCTGTATAACAAAGACGGCAAATTTGCAGCCCCCAGCGACTACCACGTTTCGCAAGTGGTCAAGGCGGATGGGAACGGTGTCTTCACCTTCGCCTGTCCGCAGCCGGGCTGGTGGGGCTTCGCCGCCCTGAACAAAGCTGATTACAAGCTGAAGGGACCAGACGGCAAAGAAGACAAAGGCGTTGAGCTGGGCGCAGTGCTGTGGACCTATTTGGATTCCTATAAGAGCAAATAATCCCGCCTGCTCTTGCAATAATCCTGACTGCTGCCGCAGAGTGCGGCGGCAGTCAGGCCATTTCCTTTCTTGCCGCAGCCGGGCTTTTGCCGCACCAACGCCGGAAGGCCTTGCGGAAGCCGCGCTCACTCTCAAAGCCAAGCCGGAAGGCCGCTTCGTCCACGCTGAGGCTGCTGTCCGCCAGCAGGCCTAAGGCGTTGACATGCCGGGCTTCGTCAATCAGCCTGCTGGCGCTGGTGCCTGCCTCATGCAGCCGCCGTTGCAGACTGCTCAAGCTCATGCCCATGCTCCGCGCCAGCCCGGAGGCGGAATAATCCCCCTTCAGCGCGTTCCGCATCACTGCTTGACGGATTGCCGCAACCTCATCACCGCTGCTGGCCGGAACAATATCCTGCCGCAGGCCTTTCAAGCGCAGCTCCAGCACCTCCTTGTTCTCCACCCGCCACGCCCGGCTGGGCACGTCTAAAATTCTGCTGTCAAAAATCAAGGCGTTGAACTGCGCTCCGAAGGAAACCGGCGCCTTGAAAAATTCCTCATATGCCCCCTGCGGCCCGACCGCCTGATGGCGGAACTGCGCCCGCAGCAGGGATTTTTCCCCGAAGCATTCTTGGGCGATGCGCGTGCCCATGCCCAAACCGATTTCCGCGCTCATGCCGCCGTCGTGAAAACTCAGCGGCTGATGGGTGCGCAGCACAGTCTCTGCTTTTCCCCAGCTCACCACCTCCATCTCCAGCCGGTCGGCGATTAAGTCGCAGTGCCGGGAAAACAGCTCCAGCATGGAACGCAGATCCGGGGCGCAGCGCAGCAGCCTGCCCGGCGCGCCGAGATAGGAGAGCGGCGCGATCTGCGCCAACTCCAACGCCACGTTTCTGCTGGGAAACGAGTCTGCAAGCAGTTTGAAAAATTTCTCAAAAAATGCTTCCGGCAAATACGTGTCAGGATTCATCAACATCGAAGGCGGAACGCCGGTCTCAGTACTGACACGTTCCACGGACAGACCGGCGTAAGCGGCGTAAAACACGGCCACATTGCCCATGCTGCTGAGAATGCGGTGCTGCGGGGGGATTTCAGGAGAGGAGGACATGAGACGAACCTCAAAAAAATTGGACAGAAAAATTGCATCTGACGTGGAAGTTCCGTTTTCTGCCGCGTCAGGACATGAACAAACTACAGCTCATGGTTTATCATGAGACAGCACTGATGACAGGAACCTGAAAACATGCTGGTTCAAAAATAACCATGATGCGAAAGTTCCGTTTTGTGATGCGTCAGGATATAAACAAATTGTTATTGATTATTTATAATCATCAATAAATAATCATGTAGCATTAAAAATGCCTTCAGCATGAAACAAAAAAATGATTTTCGGCTCCATGCCGAACATGAATGCACGAAGTTAACCAAAATGACTTTTTAAAGTCAAGGAGAAAAACTATGAATGCGAAGAAATGGATCAGATTTTTTGATTCCGCAGAGGTCGATGCCTCACCAGCAATGGAGGTGTCCAAATCACTAAGAACCGACAATGCGGAAGAAAGGACAGTTCTGACTGTGCGCTACTCAGTGCGCGGCGCGTGGGAAGGTGTGGTTGGCGATTTCCAAAAAGTGAAGTGCCGAAAACAAGCGCAATTGAAACGGAAGGTGCCCCTGCTGTACCAAAAGACGGTCTTTTTGTTGCTGTACCGAAAGATGCGGAAGATGTGACAGTGCGTCTGCTGGATAAATCTTATGTCACGCTTGATCATGAGGTGCGGATCGCGCCTGCGCCTAAGCAATAGGCACTATGTCGAATTTCAGGTTGCAATATTTTAAAATTTATGTTACTTGTTGTTTTAATTTGTAAATTCAAAATTTAAGGCCAAAAAGGCAAACAGACGAAGAGAACATAAAAATGACAAACTACACGGAACTTTTTGAAAAACCCAATGAATTAATTGCGATGACAGGATTGTCTGTTGAAGTCTTTTTTTTCAAAAAAGCTGAAGGTGAAAGCAAATTTACAATTGCAGAAAAAGCAAGGAGGAATAAATACGCTGTTTGCAGCAATTCTCCAGTAATTATCCACCGGCAAAGCCGGTGGCTTTATGATTGCGGCCCCCTCAAGGGGGGGCTGACCGCAATCGTTTAAAACAGCTCATCTAAGTCTTGAAGGCATTTCAAATATGCTGAAAAAACTGCAACGTTGCAGAACATTAGCCACATTTTCAAAAGCTATCTTCGCGGAACTGTTAAACTTTGGGAGTCCCCCGGCAGAGCCGGGGGGGGGGCCGGAGGAATAATCGCCTTCCCCTCCCCATGTACGCGCCGATGACCTCAATGCCGGTGCTGCGGACAAGCATCCAGCGCATCAGTCTTGTTGGCTGTTCTTATCTGTTTCAGCCGATCCACATTCTGGGCGTGCCGACTGCGCAGGTCTTCGCAAATCATGTTTAAATCGTAGTCGAATCTACGGGCATGTTCATCACGATACTCCTATATGATAACCCAAGTTGTGACCTATAACATTGTTTTTTCAATACCGTAAGCCAAGATAAAAAGAAAAACCTTCAATTCAAAACCATGCGAGGTGACAGCATGAATATGTGCTGGAAATCTTTG